>DATFWM010000560.1:0-10314 GCA_035259295.1 Blastocatellia bacterium
GCAGCTCAATGATAAACCTCGCGCCACGCGGTTTGTTGTCTTCGACCCAGACCCGGCCTTTGTGGTCGGCGATTATGTGACTCACAATAGCCAGCCCAAGCCCCGTGCCTCGGCTGCGGGTCGAGAACTTCGGCAGGAAAAGCTTGTCGCGGTCACGCGCGCTGATCCCGTGACCTGTGTCGCTCACCGTGAGCCGCACCGAGTCGCTGCTCTCGACGTAACGCGACTGGATGCTGATCAATTTGCCGTCCTGCGACGCGCTCTCGGAGCCATTGCCTTCGTGCTGTCCATCCGAACTCAATGCTTCCACCGCGTTGTCGATCAGGTTCACCAGCACCTGCTTGATCTGCTCTGTGTCGAGCCACAACCTGGGCAAATCATCCGAGAGATGACAGTGAATGCGTATGACGTTCAAGCGCTCGGCGTAAAGGTTGACGGCATCGCGCACCACGTCATTCAATGAAGTTTCAACCGGGCGCGCTTCGGGCAGGCGCGCGAAACGCGAGAATTCTTCCACCATTCGCTGAAGCGCCGATACCTCGCGAACAATCGTCGTCGTTCCCTCGCGGACAATCTCGTCAAACCGCGACTCCGCCGCAGCGCCAAGGCCGCGCTGATAGTTTCGCATTATTCGCTCGGCCGAGAGTTGAATTGGGGTGAGCGGGTTTTTGATCTCGTGGGCCATTCTGCGAGCGACTTCGCTCCAGGCAGCCGCGCGCTCAGCTTGAATCAAGTCCGTCAGGTCCTCGATCACAACCACCAGTCCTTCGATCGAGCCTTCGGAAGCTCGAAGGGCAATCGCGGTCGTGGCGGTCGTAAGCTTGGTGCCATCCGCGCGCTTAAATTCTATTTCAGCGTGAGCGATCTCGCTTCGACGAGCGCGACGACAGAGCGCGGCGAGCTCGTTGGCCGGCGTGCCTTCGACCACTCGCTCAATCGGCTCTCCGACTTCGGGTTTGTCTTTCAGCCCGAGCATCCACAGCGCCGAGCGATTGATGGTCGCGATGCAAGCGTTCTCGTCGGTTGAGATCACCCCGGTTGAAAGAGACTCGAGCACAGTCTCGATATAGCGGCGGCGATTCTCGAGAGTCAGGTTGATGCGGCTTAGATCTTCGGCGGCGCGTTCGAGCCGCTCACGATTCTCGGCGAGCATCGCGGCCATCTGGTTGAACGATTTCACGAGCCGGGCCAGCTCGTCTTCGGCGACCGCGTCGACCGGGTGATGGAAATCACCACGAGCTATTCGATCAGTCGCTTCGACCAATGCTTGAATTGGGACGGTTATTCCTCGCGCAACGTAAAGCGCCAGCCAACTTGCCGAGAAGATCAGCAACAGCGTCACCGCCGCCAGCAGCAACACGTAGATCGCCTTGATTCGTTTTATTTTTCCCAGCAGCCGATGAAAATTCCCGTGCTGCGCACTGATCGTCGCCGCGCGTTGGGTGAGCTCGGGCGGGAACTCGCGCGCCACGATCAGCATCCGCGGCGCGCTCGCGGCGCTCGCGAGCCGCACGCCCGCGATGACGAAGATCGACGATGGACTGTCACCTTCGTCACGCCCGGCAAACGATTCCGAGCCGGCTGAAAGCTGCTTCTCAGCGTTGTCCAACGTTTCTACAATGTCGGGCTCAACCTGTTTCTCGCCTCGTTGAACAGTCTGGCGGGCGCCAGCGGATACGATTCGAGCAAGAGACAGATTGTAATCGGCCATCTCCTGATCGAGCTTCGACCTGAGCTCCTGGCTGTTTACATCACTGCGCTGTTCCAGCGACACACGGCGAGCGATCGCGCGCGCGATGCTCGTCAGCTCCGACTCTTCTTTCTTAAAGTAGCTCTCCTGGATCTCGCGGGCGTCGTCCACGATCTGGCGGGCGGGCTCGCCAAACCACCGATCGATGCTGCGATTCAACAGCCCGAACGCAAAGAAGAACAGAAGCAGCACCGGAAGAAGCGAAAGGCCGATCGCGTAACTCACGAGTCGAGACTTGAACTTGGAGCCGAGCCTCGCTGCGCGACGCTCGCGAACGAGCTTAAGCACGTTGCGGAGCAGAATGAACAGCAGAGTTACGAAAGCCAGAAAGTTCAGCGTCGAGAGCGCGTAAAGCAGCAGCGTCTCGGTTGCGGTATCAGGGGTCACAAACGGCGCTAGATTGAAGCCGCCTTGCGCGATGAGCGACAGCATCAGCAGCAGCACCACTATTGAGAGAATGATCACTGTCGTGAGTCGCCGCCGGCCGCGCTCGGTGAGACGGGAGTCAGTTGAGTTTTGCTGTGTCTCGGGCATTGTTGATTTGTCGCTCGATTCTAGCCGCCTGATTTTTTACGTCT
This sequence comes from Blastocatellia bacterium, assembly GCA_035259295.1. Classification (GTDB taxonomy): domain Bacteria; phylum Acidobacteriota; class Blastocatellia; order UBA7656; family UBA7656; genus Onstottus_A. The sequence goes on from DATFWM010000560.1 coordinate 2,329, forward strand.
GATTATATCTCAGTTGTAGTGATTGCCAAGTTATGAATCGTGCCTTCAGAACGCCTTTATGACCTCCATCACCGCGCGTGCAGCTCGCTCTGCGCCGGAACCGCCGCCAGCTCGAAGTAACTCGCGCACAAGTCCGAGCTCCTTACACATCTGAGTGAGTCGGTCCCGGTCCGAGAGTATGGCAGATACCTCGCGCGCTATTCGTTCGCCAGTTGCGTCGCGCTGCATGAGTTCGGGAACTATGCGACGGCCTGCGATCAAGTTCACCATGCCGAAGGTGTCCAACTGAATGAGTGGCCTGATCAACCGCCAGTTCACCTCTGATCCGCGATAGATAATGACCATCGGCGTGCCTGCAAGCGCGGCTTCGACAGTAGCGGTTCCGCTTGCGACGACCGCAAAGTCGGAATAAATCAACGCGTTATGTGTGTCGTTCTCGATGACTCGAACGCTAAGCTCCTTTGACGCGATTTGCGCTTGCTGGATTGCGGGCTCTACTTGCTCGCGCCGAACAGTTGACGCAAGAGGGATAACGAATTGCGGATTGTGGATTGCGGATAACGGACTTGAGATTTCAGATTTGAGATTTGAGATTTGAGATGATTGCGGTTGCGGCAAGTCCGAGGCAGAGTCTTCAGGCCGCAATCCGAAATCCGCATTCCGTAGTCGAAGCGCCGTCTCCAACATTATCGGCACGTGATAGTGAATCTCTTTGTGCCTGCTGCCAGGAAGCAGAGCTAAAATTGGACGCGTCGAATCCAAACCGTGCGCCCGACAGAACTCGTCGCGAGACACTGTTGCTACTAGTTTATCAACCAGCGGATGGCCGACGTATTTGGCTTTGATTCCAATTTTCTTGTAGAACTCTTCTTCAAACGGCAGGATCACCAGCATGCGATCGACGTCGCGGCGCAGCGCTCGAACTCGGTACTTGCGCCACGCCCATACTTGGGGGCTGACGTAATAGACGATCTTGAAGCCTTCGCGATGAAGCTTGCGCGCGAGCCTCATGTTGAAGTCCGGCCAGTCGATCAACACGATTGCAGAAGGACTCCGGCTTCGAGCGGCACGGAGCAACGTTCTGTACGCGCGATAGAGCCGGCCAAACGCGCGAGCTATTTCGGGCACTCCGATGATTGCAACCTCGCGCGCGTCGATGAGCGTCTCGACTCCCGCGGCGCGCATCTCGTCGCCCCCCGAGCCGAACAATTCGAATTTGGTCTCTGGATAAAGCTGCTTTAGCGCTCGCGCGAGCGCAGCGCCGTGCCTATCGCCGCTGGCCTCACCTGCGACAAGCATCAAGGACACAAGTGAAGGCTTTCGCTTGAAGTCAGGCTGCGTTGTGCCCGTTGGTTCCATTACACCTCTGATCACACCAGCTAACGGTGTGATAAAGAGTGGGACTTACTGAGGGATGAGCGCTCTTCTTTTCACTAACACCTCACTTCAGTGAGGTGTCAGTGCGGGCATCGGGTTTGTTCTCAACTGTTCCAACAGTTTTGCGATCGACCGGGTGAAACCGTTGAAACGGTTCAGCATTGCTCGCCGATGTCCGCACCTCACTGAAGTGAGGTGTTAATGAGAAGGGCCCTCGCCTTGACGACAAGTGGATGCTCAATGTCAAGAATCCGTATTTCAGCCAAGGTCCCACTCTAATCACACCAAGCAGCTCTCCTAGATACGCGAGGTTTCGGTCTTCACAGCGATCATGTAGAATAGAGCAACCCACTGCGATGCAAAAGAGCGACGGGCTTCTCAGCCCGAACGCGGAGGTAATGAAAATGCCAAACGATGCGTACACACCTCGCCCCGAGCATAAATTCACGTTCGGCTTGTGGACGGTCGGCAATCGCGGGCGCGACCCGTTCGGAGAGGCCGTCCGGCCCTCGATGCCGCCAATCGAGCTGGTCCGCTTGCTGGCCGAAGTAGGCGCCATGGGCGTGAATCTTCACGACAACGATCTCGTGCCAATCGACGCGACGTCGTCCGAGCGCGATCGCATCGTACGCGAGTTCAAGCGAGCTTGCGAGGAAGCGGGGCTCAGGGTGCCGATGGCCACGGTCAATCTCTTCTACGATCCGGTCTTTCGCGACGGCGCCTTCACCGCGAACGATCCGAGCGTCAGAGCTTACGCTCTTCAAAAGACTATGCAGTCGATGGATATCGGTGCTGAGCTCGGGGCGAAGGTCTTCGTGATGTGGGGCGGACGAGAAGGCGTCGAGACGGATGCTTGCCGGCGGCCCGACGAGGCAATCAAGCGGTTTCGCGATGCAGTCAATTATCTCTGTGGGTATTCGATGGACCAGGGCTACGGCTATCGGTTCGCGCTCGAGGCGAAGCCTAACGAGCCGCGCGCCGACATCTACTTTCCCACAACCGGAGCTTATCTGGCTTTCATAGCGACGCTGGACCATCCTGAGATCGTCGGAGTGAACCCCGAAGTCGCGCACGAACACATGTCCGGGCTGAACATGATGCACGCGGTCGCGCAAGCGTGGGAAGCAGGTAAGCTATTTCACATCGATCTGAACGACCAGCTTCCCGGACGTTACGATCAAGACTTGAGGTTCGGTTCTGCAAATCCTCGCGCCGCGTTCTGGCTGGTCAAGTTCCTTGAAGACGTCGGCTACGATGGTTCGCGACATTTCGACGCGCATGCCTATCGCACCGAAGACTACGAAGGCGTCAAAGACTTCGCCCGCGGTTGCATGCGCACGTACCTGATCCTCAAAGAGAAGGCCGCAAGGTGGAACGCTGATCCGGAGATCAAGGCCTTGTTGGCCGAAATCGAAGAGAAGAACCCTCAGTCGGAACGAGCTGGAGCGTACAGCAAAGAACATGCGGCAAAGCTTCTGGCACGAAGCTTCGATCGATCGAGCCTCGCCGAGAAGGGGCTGCGCTACGAGCGTCTCGATCAATTGACGATGGATATCCTCCTCGGCGTGCGATGACGTAGCACAGACTTCAGTCTGTGTTCCGTGCTAAACAGACTAAGTCTGTCTTCCGTGCTAAACAGACTAAAGTCTGTGCTACGCCAGCAGGAGTGTACCGATGCCGACACCGCGATTTTGCTCGAAATGCGGCGCGCGGTGAAGTAGCACAGACTTCAGTCTGTCTTCCATGCTAAACAGACTAAAGTCTGTGCTACGCAAGCAGGAGTGTACCGATGCCAACACCGCGATTTTGCTCCCAGTGCGGCGGGCGATTGAAGCTTAAGCGCGCGACTGTATTGCCCTTTCAATCCTACTGCAGTCGCTGCGCGCCGCGATTTGCGCGGACACGATTCTGGTTCATTGCAGCTCCCGCTCTGTGCGTCGTTCTCGGATTTGCGATAGGTCATTACGCCGGCAAGCGCGAGCCTTTCTATTACATTGGCACGCCAGTCAATGCGAGTCAGATGGCCCGCTCGCCCGATGGCGGCCCGACGCACGACGAACAAACTCTCACACGACCGTCGAAAAGCTCATCCGGTGTCACCAATGCAATCTGTGGGGCGCCCACCAAATCAGGCAAGCCGTGCCAGCGCAAGGTCAAGGGCGGCGGGTATTGTTGGCAGCACCGCGACAAGTTTGGCGACAAGCCGCAAGCGCCAACAAAGTAGTTCAGAGTTCAACCTTTAGGTTGTTGTTTGAAGTCGGCAAGCTAAAGCTTGAACTCTGAATGTCATTGGCTCTTTTGACGGTTGCCGTTCAGCAGCGGTCGAAGCGCCTGCCCGGTGTAAGAGCGTCTCGAGCGCGCGACCTCTTCGGGTGTCCCTTCGACCATCACCCTGCCGCCTTCGTCGCCGCCTTCAGGCCCCAGATCGATGATCCAGTCTGCGCTCTTGATCACATCGAGATTGTGCTCGACCACAAGAACGGTGTTGCCAAGCGAGACCAGCTTGTGAAGCACGTCCAGCAGCTTGCGCACGTCCTCGAAGTGCAAACCGGTAGTCGGCTCGTCGAGAATGTAAAGCGTGCGGCCGGTCGCCCGTTTCGAAAGCTCCTTGGCGAGCTTGATCCGCTGCGCTTCACCGCCCGAAAGGGTGGTTGCTGATTGGCCCAGCTTGATGTAGCCCAGCCCCACGTCCATCAACGTCTGAAGCTTTGCGTTGATTTGCGGAATGTTTTCGAGCACCGGCAACGCCTCGTCAACCGTCGTGTCCAGCAGGTCTGCTATCGAACGGCCCTTGTACTGCACCAAAAGAGTCTCGCGGTTGTAGCGCGCGCCGCGACACACGTCGCACAGCACGTACACGTCGGGGAGGAAGTTCATCTCGATGCGCTTCATCCCGTCGCCCTGACAGGCTTCGCATCTCCCGCCTTTGACGTTGAACGAGAAGCGGCCCGGCTTGTAACCGCGCTCACGCGACTCGGGCAGCATCGAGTACAGCTCGCGGATCGGAGTGAACACGCCGGTGTAAGTCGCCGGGTTCGAGCGGGGCGTCCGCCCGATCGGAGATTGGTCGATCTCGATGACCTTGTCGATGTTCTCAAGTCCCAGCACCTCGCGATGCGCGCCCGGGTCGAGCAGGCTGCGATAAAGCTTACGGGCTAGGCTGCGATAGAGAATGTCGTCGACCAGCGTCGATTTGCCCGAGCCTGAGACGCCGGTAATTACAATGAACAACCCAAGCGGAAAGGTCACATCGATGTTCTTGAGATTGTGCTCGCGGGCCCCGAGCACCGTGATCGCTTTGCCGTTCGACCTTCGCCGTTCTTGTGGAACGGGGATCGATAACTCGCCGGCAATATAGCGGCCGGTGAGCGACGCCGGATTTCGCGCTATGTCTTCCGGAGTTCCTTGCGCAACTACATAGCCGCCGTGTGCGCCTGCGCCGGGTCCAAGATCGACCACGTGATCCGCGCGGCGGATCGTCTCCTCGTCATGCTCGACGACGAGCACGGTGTTTCCCAAATCGCGAAGACGTTCTAGCGTGTCCAACAGCCTTCGATTATCGCGAGGGTGAAGTCCTATCGATGGCTCGTCCAGCACGTAGAGCACGCCTCGCAACTGAGAGCCGATCTGCGTCGCAAGCCTGATGCGCTGACTCTCGCCGCCCGCCAGCGTCGCCGATGGCCGGTCCAGCGTGACGTAGCCGAGACCAACCGTTTCGAGGAAGCTCAAGCGCTGGCGAATCTCGCGCAAGATCAGCCCCGCGATTTTCTCCTCTTTTTGGTTCAGCTTGACGCCGTTGAACGCCTTGACCGCTTGCGAAATCGGAAGCGCGGTGTAGTCGGAGATGGCTCGCCCGCCGACTCGCACCGCCAGCGACGCGGGCTGAAGTCTTCGTCCCTTACAAGCCGGGCAAACCGTCGGCGAGATCAGGCCTTCGAACGCGGCGACGGCGCTCTCGCTTTTCATGTCTTCAGCGCGGGCCATCAAATACGGAACGGCGCCTTTCCACTCGGTCTTGTATTCGTAAGCTCCGTAACGCAGCGACAGCTTGTCTTTCGAGCCGTAGAAAAACGCATCCTGCACTTTGCTTGGCAGCTCAGCGAATGGCTTATCGGGCGAGGCGCCTGCTTGTCTTGCCAGCGACTTCATCACGTCGCGCAGGTAGTTGCTGATGTTGGCGTCGAATGGAAACGGATCCTGGTCGTTGATCGGCAGCTGCGGGTCCGGCACGATCTTCGCCGGATCGATTTCATTTCGACTGCCGAGCCCGTGACATTCGCGGCACGCGCCGTAGACGCTGTTGAACGAAAACGAGCGCGGCTCGAGCGCCGTCACCGATATGCCGCATTCGGGGCAAGCCATCTTTTCGGAATAGAGCCGCTCTTCGCCGTCGATGATCGAGACCATCACCAGTCCGTCGGTTAGCTTCGCCGCAAGGTGCACAGAATCTTCGAGCCGCTTCTGCACGCCTTGTTTGATCAGCAAGCGGTCGACGACGACTTCAATAGTGTGATTGCGGCGCTTGTCGAGTTTGATCTCTTCATCGAGCTGACGAATCTCCCCGTCAATGCGAGCGCGATTGAACCCGGACCGTTGAAGTTTTTCGAGCTCCTTCCTGAATTCGCCTTTGCGCCCGCGAACGATTGGCGCAAGTATCATCACTCGCTCGCCTTCGGGCAGCGTGGCCATCTGCTGGACGATCTGATCGACAGACTGCCGCGAGATTGGGCGGCCGCATTTCGGGCAATGGGGTTGGCCGATCGAGGAGAACAGCAGCCTTAGATAGTCATAGACTTCGGTGACCGTGCCCACGGTCGATCGAGGGCTGCGCATCGTCGTTTTCTGCTCGATTGAGATCGCTGGCGATAGCCCTTCGATCGCGTCGACGTCGGGCTTTTCGAGTTGATCCAGGAATTGACGCGCGTAAGCCGACAGCGATTCGACGTAGCGTCGCTGGCCTTCCGCGTAGATCGTGTCGAACGCCAGACTGGACTTGCCCGAACCCGACAGCCCAGTCACCACGGTCAGCCTATTCCGCGGCATCTCCAAACTTATGTCCTTGAGGTTATGTTGACGCGCGCCGCGGATTGTTATTTTGTCGATTGCCATCCAGAGTGACGCCCAGACAGAGGAGAATCTCACTAAGTCGCGAACATTTCATTTTACCGGGCGAGCGCCGAGACGTGTCAAGCCAGACCTTTTTATGCATCGTCGCACCCACCAAGCAAGTATCCCCGTGGATTGAGTTCAGAGATAAGCTCTCGAAAAATCATCGCAGTAAGATCGACCGAATGGGTCCCTTAAGGCCAGGTCGCGTTGTGAGTCTGATTTGGTGCTAACCTTGCAGTCAGATGCCAACTCTGGCATTCTTTGACTCCGGTGGCGCCGGGAGGAGAAACAGTCAAACCCCTAGTGTGGATGGGTACGAGCCGAAGAAGACCTCAAGCAATTCCCGGATGATGTTCAAGACGAGATGGGCTACGGACTCTTCCTAGCGCAGAAGGGAGAGAAACATCGCAAGGCCAAGCCGCTAAAGGGTTTCGCAGGAGCCGGAACTCTGGAGATGATCTCGGATCATCGCGGCAACACCTATCGCGCGGTTTACACTGTCCGGCTGGCTCATGTCGTTTATGTGCCCCACAAGAGAGCGATTCGAGTAGCGATTCTACCGATGACGGAACCTCGATCCTCTCATTACTTCGTTCGCTTCAGCTTTGTTATTCGCCCGTTAGACAACCACTCCGCGACATACAAATTTCCATGCGCGTCCCATCGAGGACAGTGAGGAGAGATGAACTGACCATCTACCCACTGTTCGGGCGGAACGCCATTCTTGCCTCTCTTTGCAGGATCGGGGTTGTCTCCCAGGTGAGTGATAACTTTGTTGTCCTTATCGAGGATTGTGACTCGGCCTTGAAGGTCGGCCACCGCCAGGTCCTGGCCACGCTGATCGAAATTGCTTGGCAGGCGAAAATCATTCGTCACGAAGCTGATGTGCTTGCCGTCGAGGCTGAATATTTGTAGCCGATGGTTCGCGCGATCGGCCAGCACAACTAGCGGCGTCTTGCCGCGAGTATCTACCCAGATTCCATGTGGGTTGTTCAACTTGCCCGCGTCACTTCCCATGCCGCCCCACGAGTGCATGTATTCGCCTTTGGCATTGTAATGATGCACCCAATATTTGCCGTAGCCGTCCGTGACGTAAAAATCTCCGCTGGGCGCGAATGCCACGCCGGTTGGTTTATACTCGTCTGCCTTCTTATAAGCGCCCGATTTTTCAGGATAACCGATGGCCCAGATAGTCTTGCCCTCGAGATTAGTCTTAATGAGTTCGTGTCGTCCCGTGTGAGTTAAGTAGAGGTACTCGGCGTTGCCCTCATTGCGAATCGCCATTCCGTGCGTGCCATTCTTGAATTCTTTGCCCCATGACTTGATGTATCTCCCTTCAGGGTCAAAGGCGATGACGGCATTTTCGGTATCGGTATTCATGTAAACTCGACCATGCGAATCGATGACGACAGCGCCGTGAGTGTTCCCGAAGCGCATGCCATCGGGCAGCTTGGCCCAACCTCTGATCCATTCATACGTATGCTTCCCGCTGCCGAGAAT
>DATFWM010000561.1:0-3497 GCA_035259295.1 Blastocatellia bacterium
GTTGTAAGTAAACGTCCTTTGCGTCAGCGACCCGGTCGACCCGCCGCCTCCGAAGATCGAAGCAATCGGTATCGTCTGGCTCCGATAGTTTACGTCGGAAGTCGATAGGATGTCGTAAACACCCCTAAGCGCATACAGGTTGCGCTCGGCTATTTGCACACCCTGGCGAAACTGCTCGATATCGAGATTGTTCTGGAGCGCCATAGTGATCGCGTCTTGCAACGCCAGCGCCTGCACTTCGCCGTCCCTTATGCCTACCCGCTGATGCGTAACTTCGGGAGAAAGTGCGAGGGGCTGAGTGATGGGATTCTGAGCCGGTGGATTCTGTTGCTGCGCGGCGGGTGCCGCAGATTGCTGTCCCCGCGCAACGATGCCCTCCTGAGAAAAGGCGACGATCGGAGACCACGCCGCCAAAAGAACCGTTAGAGATGCAGCCACCATCAAGCGGCGCGATTGCTGAAGTTTTCGTGCAAGTAAACTCATAAGAACTTCCTCTCCATCAAAAATCGACACGTCTACCCGGACTCAAATTACCGGGCCATGCATTTCTGGTTGCAATGCCGTAGTCAAATGCTTGATACGACCTCCCTCAAGCTGCCGTTTCATCAAAGTCCTCAAGTTAAGCCTCGCTTCTGGCTTTGCGTAGTAGCGAGTCTTAAGCTTCTTTGCGCGAAACGGGCAATCTAAAAGTGTACACGTTGCCCGCGAAATTACAACGTTCGAGCTTACGACGCTGTTAACAGGCTCTCAAACACGAATGAAGGCGGCGTGATCGCTTTCGGCACGGATGAAGGGCGATCTAAAGAAGAAAAGGGCGATCCGATAGCGGACGAAGATGCCCGCAGGATCGCCCTCGTTGAACCGGCAATAGGCGGCAGCGATTACTTAGTGATCGCCTTGGCTATTGTATTTTCGAACACCAACGCCGACGCGCTGCCTCTGAACTCGATGCGTTTCAATTGAAACGAGCCGTCGTTGTTCTGTGAGTAAATGACGGCATTGTCTGCTGCCGGTTTATCCAACTTCGCGAGCTCGTAGGTCGCGGTCAGCACCTCCCGCTTGTCCCGAAGAACAACCAGCTCGCCCTTTCCTTCGGTGTACTTCACCGAATAGTCGCCTTTGGTCAAGGTCTGCTGACCGAGCTTGGCATCGCGCCTAAGCGTGATTGACCGGTTGACCTCTTGCGCCGACACGGACGATGCAAAGAGTACGGCAGCCATCGCCAGCGACGCGACTGCCGATTTGATCCAACGCTCCATAAAAGTTCTCCTTTCCCTTTCCGACCGTTGTTACTTGGAGGCCTCTTTCCTCAAAAGAACTCCACTAGCAAAACCGTTTACATCCTTAGAATTCTTAACAGCCCTTTGTACGTTAACAGCGTTAAGCAAAGTTCCAAAAAATTTTAGGCCTTCAATCCATCGACCAAAACATCAATCATCAGATCAATTAGCTTGTCTTTGCCGGCCCAGGGGAAACCCGGCTTTGTGATGAATAAGGAGGTGATTCCGTGACCACCCGCCCAGATTATCTGCGTCAGGGCCTCCAAATCCGTGTGCTTGAATCTCCCCTCCCTGATGCACGCCTGCACGTTTGCCCGCAGGTGAGAGTAGCACCGCATCCCCATCGAGCCTTCTCGAAGATAGTGCTCGCGTCCAAGATGAAGCTCGGGATGATTGATGAAAGTCACGCGATAGTGGTTCGGGTACTTCAGCCCGAACTCGACGTAAGCTCGGCATCCGCGCTTGAGCGCAGTGATCGGGTCGTCGTTCTGGCGAGTTATGCTCTCCATTCGCTTGGCAAGCTTGGCAAAGGTCTCCTCGCATACCGCAAACAACAGCGAAGCCTTGTCTTCAAAATAGAGATAGATCGTGGTAGGCGAATACTCGATCTTGTCGGCGATCCTTCGCATCGACACGTTTTCGTACCCTTCTTTAACAAACAACTCGCGGGCTGCGTCCAGTATCACCTGCCTGAGCGCTTGTTTTTCGCGCTCTCGCCTCAGCTTTGGGCCCCGCACTGTTTGAGAGTTTAACGTAGTCATTTCACTTAACACCGTTAAGCATACTCCGAATTCACCCGTTGTCAAGAAGTTTTTCCCAAAAATCGGTATAGCGCATCAGCTTGCCCCGTGCACGCTCATTTGCTAGTGTGAACCGCGCTATGGCGACCCTTCAATTTCTTGGCGCGACCGGGACAGTCACCGGTTCGAAGTATCTGCTGGAGGTAAGCGGCAGCCGTGTTCTGATTGATTGCGGTCTGTTTCAGGGACTCAAAGAGTTGCGATCACGCAATTGGGAAAACCTCCCAATCAAACCAGGGTCGATCAATTGGGTGCTCCTCACTCATGCTCACATCGACCACTCGGGTTACTTGCCGAGGCTGGTTCGAGACGGGTTCACCGGGCCGGTTTTTGCCACAACAGCGACCGTCGATCTTCTGAAGATACTCTTGCCGGACTCGGCAAAGCTGCAGGAAGAGGATGCCGAGTACGCAAATCGAAAAGGCTTCTCGAGCCATCGTCCAGCGCTTCCTCTATACGACGAGCAGGACGCGAGAGCGGCGCTCAAACAGGTGCATAAGGTTTCATATAACGAAGAACTGCGGCTGAATAAGTTCATCGCGGCGCGGTTTGTTCCGGCAGGCCACATTCTGGGCTCGAGCTTTATCGAGATTAACATCACCGAACCGGATCGCCCACCCGTGAAGATAGTTTTCTCCGGCGATCTCGGACGTTACGACGAACCGATATTGAACGACCCTGCGCCTGAGAGCGAAGCCGACTATCTATTGGTTGAATCGACTTATGGCAACAGGCTTCACGATCGCGCGAATCCCAAAGACCGGCTCGCCGAGATAATCAATGCTACGGTAAAGCGGGGCGGCAAAATAATAGTCCCGGCGTTCGCCATTGGTCGCACTCAGCTGCTGGTCTACTACTTGCGCGAGCTCGAGGACGAGGGCCGCATTCCGGTGCTGCCAGTGACGGTCGACTCACCAATGGGCGCCGAAACGACCCGCATTTACGCGAGGCACCATGAGGATCATGATCTTGACTTAGAGCGCCTCGAGAACCTTCACAAGAACCCGTTGGCCACGCGCAACTTCAGCCTGGTTCAGGGACGCGGCGGATCGAAGGCGCTCAATGAGCAAACGGGACCTGCGATCATAATCTCGGCCTCGGGGATGGCAACCGGCGGGCGTGTGCTGCATCACCTTGCGAGATGGCTTCCAGACCCGGCGAGCGCAGTAATTCTGGTTGGGTATCAAGCTGGAGGAACGCGCGGCAGAAGGTTGCAAGACGGCGAGAAGCAGATAAGGATTCACGCCCAGTCCGTGCCCGTTGGCGCGCACATCGAAACCATCAGCAGCCTTTCAGCTCACGCCGATTCGAACGAGATAATGCGATGGCTCGGAGGATTCAAGCGGCCTCCGCGCAGGACGTTTGTGATTCACGGCGAGCCGGACTCAGCAGAAGCGCTGCGCGATCGGATAGTTAA
>DATFWM010000562.1:0-3846 GCA_035259295.1 Blastocatellia bacterium
GCGGTCCAAAGGAAATCCATAAAAGCCTCAGCCGCTTCGCGCACCCCGTGCTTATCAACGTATTTGTCGACGAGCGCAACCGGATTCTCGATCAAGATCGTTGACTGCGGGACAATGTACTCGTAATTCTGTCCGACCTGACGCGCCACAAGAACTTCATTCTCGTAAGTAACAGCCGCATCGCCGACCCCCTTTTCGAAGTTGGTTATCGACTCTCGGGCGCCTTTATCCATGATCGACACGTTCCGAAGAACACTCTTCAAGAATTCTTGCGCAGCAGCCTTGTTCTCTTTAGGGACGCCGGCGAACCCTCTGAGCGCCGCGCCGTAAATGGCGTTGATGTTCCACTGCGCGCCGCCTGATGTTTTGGGGTCCGGCGTCAGCACGTTCAAACCGGGCTGCGCTAGATCAGGCCAGTCCCTTATGCCTTTGGGGTTGCCCGGGCGGACGGCTATGACAACGATCGAGTCACTGACCATTCCGTGATTGGGTTTTGATTTCCAGTCGTGCGTGATCAGTCCGGCTTCGGCTATCTTGTCGATATCACCCTCGAGCGAGAGCGCGACAATGTCTGCCTCGAACCCGCCGATGACCGCGCGAGATTGCGCGCCGCTGCCCTGGTAGGATTCCTGAAACTCAGCGTCCTGACCGGTCTTATCTTTCCAGTATTTCTGAAACGCGGGGATGACGGCTTTGCCGTATGCTTCACGCGGGGCTGTGTAGCCGCCGAGAATAAGCGTCACGGTATTGCCATGCTTGCCAGGTGAACGTCCGCACGCTTGAAGCATGCTTGTCAAGAACAGCGCAATTAAGAAAGTGATTAACGTCGCGCAGACGGTTAGCCTCGTGTGCGTGGTCATTTTCATTTGAGGCAGCAACCTCCTTGATGCGAATAGGCTTCGCCGTCCACTCGATACAAATGCTATTCAGTTTTAGCAAAGGGAATTAGCCGCGGTTTGTAAGGATGCAACGCGGCGTAATGCCCTTCCCTTTAGCCTACGAGGTTAGCTGACGGGCTCGGACTGGAAGTGTCCTACGAGAAGTTCAGAGTCCAAGCTTTAGCTTGCCGAGGTTTATTGACTTTCTAGCGCAAGCTAAAGCTTGAACTCTGAGCGCTGTCTCGATACGCCCCACGCTCCGATGATGCCGGAGCCCTGGTTCCCCCGCGTCGCTCGCATCAAGTGGTCGCGAGCAACTTCGGCAGACATATTATCGACACGGCAATGCTACTAATGCTGTCGAGTGATTGTCAATAACTACGCTCATTCGCCAAGATGCGACGCCATCATGACGCCTTCGATCTCATCGATCGTTTTTGGCACGCGGGCTGAGAGTACTTCATTCCCACTCTCAGTGACGAGAACATCGTCTTCGATTCGAATGCCGATGCCGCGATAACGCGGCTCGACGCCCTCGGCATCTTCTGGAATATAAATCCCTGGCTCGACCGTCATCACCATCCCCGGGGCAAGCCGCCTCCATTCATCCGCGACTTTGTAAGGACCCGCGTCGTGAACATCCATGCCGAGCCAATGACTCGTGCGGTGCATGTAGAATTCTCTGTAACCGCGAGGCGCATCCGGCTCCTCCTTGAGCTTATCGTCCTCTTCAATTCGCTTTCCATCTTCGATCAATTTATCGACATCGCCCTTTAGCAATCCGAGTCGGACCATTCCTTCAGTCAGCACTCGCACTGCGCGCTCGTGTGGCTCGATGAATGCAGCCCCGGGTCTTATAGCCCTGATCGCTTCGAGTTGAGCATCAAGCACGAGTTGATAAAGCGCCGCCTGATCTTCGCTAAAGCTGCCACTAGCAGGCAAAGTGCGAGTCACGTCACCTGTGTAATAGCCGAACTCGGCGCCTGCGTCGATCAGCACGAGGTCACCGTTCTCGATGTGCCTGTCGTTCACAGTGTAATGAAGCACAGTTGCGTTTGAAGCGGATGCCACAATCGGAGGATAACCCGAGCGTGGGCTGCCGTTCTTGCGAAACACGTATCGGATCACTGCTTCAAGCTCATATTCGTGCACGCCCGGACGTAGCGCTCGGATCGCGGCAAGGTGACCTTCACAGGTTATGTCGATTGCGCGGCGGAGCAGCTCGAGATCATGCGGCGTCTTGACGAGTCGCATCTCATGCAGCAGCTCTGCAGGATCGATTACCGAAGTCGGGCCGGTGCCTTCCCGCTGCCGCTGCCGCTGGAAGCGCCGCATCAATCCGATCACCCGCACGTCGAATGTCGGGTCGCTGCCGAACCGGTAATAGATCCGGTCGGCCTTCGCTGCCAGTTTGGGCAATTCTTCGTCGAGCTTGTCTGTGGTGAACGCCGCATCCGCCCCGTAATCGCGCTTAGCCCCCTCTTCTCCCGCGCGCCAACCCATCCAAACTTCGCGCTCGCGATCCTTCTTCTGAACGAACAGGACAAACTTATATTCGGGATGATCGGGCGCAAGCACCGCGACCGCGTTCGGCTCTTCGAACCCGGTCAAATAGTAGAAGTCGGTATCCTGTCGATATTCGTGCTCGACGTCGGCGTTTCGAATCGCGGTCGGCGCCGCGGGAAAGATCGCGACCGCGCCGGTGATTCGCCGCATGAATTCATCGCGCCTTTGCTTCGTTTGCTCCTGCTCCTTGGTTGGCGTGGTTGATGTGGTTGTCATCAAAGGTTGATTGTCAGCAGGGTTGATGTAAGAATCTCAACTATAATCGAGCACAGAGCACTTTCTCAAGCGAGGCCCTTTTTCGCCGACAGGCAAGGCGGATCAGAATGAGCAGGACGCCCTTCACGCTGGTCAACAGTGAGGCAGCCTTGGAACAGGCTCTGGGAGCCATTTCCAGGCATCAGGTCATCGGCGTCGACACCGAGACAACCGCGCTCGATCCGTTTCGCGGACGCGTGCGCTTACTTCAGCTCGCCACTCCAGATCGGACCTTCGTCATCGATCTGTTCAAGCTTCCAGCCCTCAAGCATCAAGGTCTGAGAGAGATGCTGTCATCAACCCAGCCCATCAAAGCGTTCCACAACGCAAAGTTCGACGTTAAGATGTTGCTCCATCACTTCGACCTGGAAGTGCGCGGGCTTTTCGATACTCTGCTCACCAGTCAATTAATCGGCGCGGGCAGAATCGAAGGGGGCCACGGGCTTGCAGCGGTGAGCGATCGACATCTCGGCGAGCTTGTGGACAAGTCGATGCAGCTTAGCGACTGGGCCGGTGAGCTCAGTGACGCTCAATATGAGTACGCCGCGAAGGATGCTGCGTTGATGCTGCCGCTGTACGCGAGGCTCTCGACGCGACTCTATGAGCTTGGTTTGAAAGAAGTAGCAAGTCTCGAGTTTGAATGCGTGCTGCCAATCGCGGCGATGGAGCTTGCGGGGATGGCGCTCGACGCTGAATGCTGGCGGCGGCTTATTGTGAATCTAGAGCGCGCGCACGAGCTGTTGTCCGACGAGCTTAAGCGCGAGCTGGCGGCGGGGGTGCCGCAGCTCACCCTATTTGGTGAGCCGCCTATTATCAACCTCGACAGCCCTACTCAGGTGATGGAAGCGCTTGAGCGAATGGGAATCAAGGTCGATGGCACTCGAAGTTGGCAGCTCGCTCCGCTTGCAAAACAGCATCCGGCGATTGAAAAGCTGCTCGAATACAGAAGCGTCCAGAAGCTGCTTTCAAGTTACGGCGTTGCGGTGCTCGATCACATCAATCCGGTCACCGGACGCATCCACGCAGACTTTCGTCAGATGGGCGCCACCGGCGGTCGAATGAGCTGTTCGGACCCGAACCTTCAGCAGGTGCCGAACACGCCCGAATACCGCGCGTGCTTTCGCGCGCCCGCGGGCCGCAAACTTGT
>DATFWM010000563.1:0-5528 GCA_035259295.1 Blastocatellia bacterium
CACGCCTTTGCGTACGGCAAAGCGCTCGTGCTCGTGTCCATAATCTTCATAGAAAGACGGATCGTCGTCGAATGACGGCACCGATCGAAGCGGCTCTAGCTCCTGCTTCAACCGCTCGCTTCCAGTTCGCGAGACAAATGAATTGAAGTCTTCTCCGTTCATACGTTCTCGCTCAAAAAGGCGCAGAAGCGTCTCGACTACCTTTACACAATTCTTAGCCGGAAACTTCCCGATCAACGCGCCGAACCCCGCTGCGCCGTGATTAGCGCTGCCCCCTACTGTCAGGAGATGAGCGGGAACCGTGCGGTCATCCTGCGTCATCGCCGCAGCGTGGAATCCGATGTTGGCGATCGAGTGTTGAGCGCAGCCGTTGGGGCAACCCGATATCTTCACTCGCAGCGGACGAGCCAGTTCTGAGTATTTAGCCAGAGGACCTTGGAAAGCTTCAGAGATCTCGCTGCCGAGTCCTTTGGCAGAAGCAATTCCCAACCGACAAGTGTCCGATCCCGGGCAAGTGGTAACATCGGCGACGGTACCGACGCCCGCGTCCGCCAACGACAGGGCCTTCAGCGCGCGGTAGAGATCGCCTATCTCTTCTTCGCGCACCCACGGCAAATAGATGTTTTGCTCAATCGAGATCCTCAATTGACCGGCGGAAAACTCTCGCGCGATGTGGGCCAGCTTTCGCGCGCGTTCGGCGGTTAAATCGCCGAGCTTGATACGCACGTGAACGCCTCGAAAGCCGGGGACCCTGTGTTCGATAACCGAGTCGCGCACCCAGGACTTAGATACAGAACCATTCAAACGCGAGTCGAGCGTCGGTAAACGACGAGAGATGGATCTCGCCGGTGGCGCCTGCTGATCACCTGCGGAGAAATAATCACCTTGAGACACTTGACCCACACGCTGACGTTCTTCCTCGAGAGCACCAAGAAAGTTTTCCCAACCCATCGACTGAATGAGGAACTTCATGCGCGCCTTCATTCGAGACTTGCGTTCGCCGTAGCGATCGAAGAGTCTCAGCACTGAGGCGGCCAGGTTGAAGAGTTCTTCCTCCGGCAGAAATTCGGTGTAGAGGTGCGCGAGTTGGGGCGTCGCGCCCAGTCCACCGCCAAGATAAACCTTGAAACCGCGCCTCGACTCGCCATTCTCGATTCGCGTCCTCGCCCACAAACCGATGTCATGAATTTGCAGCGCCGAGTGGTCTTCGGCGCAACCCTCGAAAGTGATTTTGAACTTGCGTCCGAGATTCTGGTTGTACTTGTTTCGCACCAGGTAGCGAAACAGCGCTGCGTTGTAAGGCGTCACGTCGAAGGCTTCGGTGGGCGAGGTTCCGGCGAGATAGCAACAAGTAATGTTGCGAACCGTGTTGCCGCACGCCTCGCGCGAGGTGATGCCTCCCTCGGCAAGGAAACGCAGCAGCGTGGGCGCCTGTTCCAGGTTCACATAATAGATCTGCGCGTCCTCGCGAGTGGTGAAATGCATGAAGCCGCTGCCGAATTGATCCGCAGCGTCGGCGAGGCGGACCAGTTGATCCGAGGTCAAGAACCCGCCCGGAATCTTGATGCGCTGCATCTGGACGCCTTCCTGCCGCTGCGCGTACGTGCCAAAATGCAGACGAAGCTTTTGCATCTTGGTTTCGTCGAGCCCGCCCGCGCGATACTTCTTTATCTGCTCTTCGTAGTTCGCGAGCTCCGAATCAACATAATCAGGAATCGATTGGCGTTTAGTTTCAACAAGCTGGATTACACTCTGTGCCATAACTCCTCGCTTTCTTCTAACAGCTCTGATTCAGCGCCGCGGCCCGTCCAGCGATCTGGAATAGCGCCGGCGTCGAAGGAGCGGAAGCAAGCGCTTCGATCAGTTCTTCGTCGCTGTGCCGCCGGCAGAATTCTTGAAAGGTCTCGCCCTCGTGGCGGTGTTGCTTGAAATAGGTGAACAACTGCGCGAGGCGCTCGCGCAGTTCATCCGAGGGGATGCGCACGCCTATGCGGCGGCTAATGGCTTCCTGCGCGCCGACGCCGCCACCCAGGAAGACCTCGAAGCTCTCGCGCTTGACGCCGTCGATTGTCGTCAGCGAGCCTTCGAGTCCGACGTCGCAGATGCGATGTTGCCCGCAAGAGTTCGGGCAGCCGGTCACGCTGATGCGGATAGGATCGGCGAGATTAACAGCGCTTTCGAGATAGTCGGTCAACTCGGCGGCTCGATTCTTCGTTTCCGTCAGCGCGAGCTTGCAGAATTGAACTCCGGTGCAAGCAATGACTCCCTTGCGCGACCACGAAGGCCGATAATCAAAACCGTGCCAATCCAAGTCTCTCGTCAGCGCTTCAAGGTTCGGTTGTGGAATGTCGAGCAAGACTATGTTTTGCGTGCTGGTCGTCCGTATGCGGCCGCTGCCGTGCTGCTCAGCCAAATCTGCGAGCTGTTTCAATTGACCGGCCGACGTTCGTCCCCCGAGGATCGAAAGACCGGCGTAGCAGAGCGCGTCCTGATGTTGGCTGTGAATGCCGAGATGAGATCTGTCGCGCTCGGTGACTGGCGGCGCATCTCTATCAGCCGCTCGCCGCAGTTTTCGTCCGAGTCGCGCTTCGACCTCGTCTCGAAAGCGCGAAATCTCCTGGTGTTCGACCGCGTAGTTCAAACGTGAACGCTTGCCGTTTTCGCCATTAGCTTGGTCGCGGAAGACGGAAGCTATCGCGCCACAAAGCTCGATGACTTCATCCGGTTCGATGAGCACGCCAAGATCTTTCGAGAATCGCGCCGTAATCGAAAGCCCGCCGCCGACGCGAGCTCGGAACGCCACGACACCGCGCTCCCCATCGCGCACTGCGAAGATTCCGATGTCGTTGATCTCGGGATAGACACAGCGCAGGGCGCAACCGGTGATCGCGATCTTGAATTTGCGAGGCAAATTCGAAAACTCACGATCCTTGGCGAAGGAATCTGTCGCTTGTTTAATGAGATTCGTCGTGTCGTAAAGCTCATCGTGATCGACGCCGGACACCGGACAGTTGATGATGTTGCGAATACCATCGCCGCCTGCTTCGGTGGTTGAAAGACCGACTTCGCGCAGACGGTCGAATATTTCGAGCAGGCTCTCGATTCTCACCCAGTGAAGCTGAATGCTCTGACGGACGGTAACATCGGCAAGCCCGCGTCCGTGCTCGCTTGAAAGATCGGCTATCGCGCGCAACTGAAGCGGCGTTAGATCGCCGCCAGGTATTCGTATGCGAACCATGAAAAACCCATCCGACGCGGGCCGCTGCGTGTATATGCCATGCCGCCGAAGCCAAGCTTCATTCTCCGGCGACATAGCCTCGAAGCCGAGCGCCTGGATGTAGTTTCTGTCTTTCACTTTGGCTTTCTCGCTTTCACGCTGCGTCTTTGGAAGGCAGCGTCTCTCTCTGAAGCGCAAAAGTAAGCGGTTGAGCCGGGGCGTGCAGACCACACTCTCGTTTCTCACGTCCCCTCCACCGGCCTGCTCGGTCCGGTTCGCCTAGTTGAACAGGTTGCGTGCAGTGCGTGCAGCCGATGCTCGGATAATTCCGGTCGTGCAACGGATTGTACGGGACGTCGTTTATAGCGATGTAGTCCCAGACTTGTTGCTTGCTCCAACGCACAATGGGATTGATCTTGATGAGCTGCCACTGGTAGTCCCATTCGACGACGCGTGCGCTCGAGCGCTCGAGGGTTTGGTCCCGTCTTATCGCGGTGATCCAGGCGTCTTTCCCCCGCAGCGCGTCCTTCAAGGGCTCGAGTTTTCTAAGGCGGCAACACAGGTCCGGGTCTCGCGACCAGAGCTTCGAGCCGAATTTTAGTTCCTGCTCTTCGGGCGAGAGCTCACTTTGAAATGCGCGGATTCGAATCCCGTAGCGAGCTTCCAGGCGTCGGCGAAGCTCGTAGGTTTCAGGAAAGAGGAATGATGTATCGAGAAAAAAGACATCGGGGTTTGGATTGATCCTTACCGCCATATCAATCAGCGCAACCCCTTCCGCGCCAAAGCCGGTAGCTATCGTCACGCGCCCTTGAAACTCATCGAACGCCCACCGAAGCGTCTCCTCGGGCTCGGCTTCGTCGAGAACATAGGCCGCCGCCTCTATTCGGTCATTTTCCTGCGGCGGAAGATTCGGTCTGACGATCTGAGTTACAACTTGCGTCATAATTTCCTCCAATCAATCGTTCACTGCGACAGCCTCGAAGTTCGCTGGGTCCCGCAACGAATATCGAAGTTCGTCAAGTCCAAACCATCGCAGCTTTTCGGCGAGCGACACGACGTCTCCGATGATCGCTATTGCCGGCGATTCGAACTTGAAGCCGAATTCACTCAAGTCATCGAGCGCAATCAGGTCCTCGAGGACTCCGGAATACACCTCTTGGTCTTGATATGTTCCCCAACGAATGATTGCGACTGGGGTTGATCGCGCGCGCCCGTTTGCTATGAGCTCACGCGAGATTCTCGAAATACTCTCAGCACACATGAAAATCACAAGCGTGTCTGCCGCGCGCGCGGCAACCGACCAATCAACAGGTTGCCTATTCCCGTTGCGGCCATCGTGGCCGGTAATAAACGCGACGCTCGATGAGTAGCCGCGATGGGTGAGCGGAATGCCTGCGTAAGCGGCCGCCGCGACGCCGGAGGAAATGCCGGGGACGACTTCCCACTCGACGCCGGCTTCGACAAGGGCTTCAGCTTCCTCGCCGCCTCGACCGAAGATAAACGGGTCGCCCCCTTTGAGCCGCGTAACGACTTGGCCTTGCCTGGCGCGCTCGATCAACAGTTGATTGATCGCCGTTTGGGAAAGCGATTTCTCGCCCGCGCGCTTGCCGGCGTAAATCAGCTCGACCCCGCGCCGCGCGTGAATGAGGACTTCAGGGTTGACCAGATAGTCGTAAACAATCACGTCGCTGGCGGCGAGCGCTTCGGCTGCCTTGATCGTAAGCAGTTTTGGGTCGCCCGGCCCCGCGCCGATCAAGAACACTTTCCCGGTTTGTGTCGAGTCTTCGTTCATCACCAATTCAACTACCGCGCAAAAAACTAAAAACCCACCACCGGCAGAGCCGATAGTGGGTTTTCTTTTGAAACTCTATTGAGTTTAAAGCTCGTCGCTGAGCTTATGTCTCAAGTCTTATCCGCATGGACCTCCACTAAAGGCTCTAGGGCGCGCCGCTGGCGCGCAGCAACAGATGCAACAGTTATTCAGCATCGTGCTTTGCATAAGCCTTCAGTAATACAACGTCAGGGCTATCTTATACACTCTCACGGGGCGTGGAGTCAAGGCCTTTTTGATATCCGAGGCGAAGTAATCTAATATGGGCGATCGAGAACGGTAATTTCACCGACCATGGCGCTTTCGTTGAATTCAATCCTGCCGGTTAGCCAGCGGAAAAGGCACGCTGAACGCCAAGGCATGCGTTGGGAGCATCGAGCACAACAAAGGAGACCGCCGGGTTTACATCGAGTGGGACACCACCGGGCAGGGAGCTAAAGGCGCCGGCACTGCGATCGTTCAACTCGGGCCAAACAACAC
>DATFWM010000564.1:0-4315 GCA_035259295.1 Blastocatellia bacterium
CTCATCTTTCAGCGCCGCTGCTAACGCGTGAGCTACCGCCGCTCCATCGGTCGCCGAGTCAAATGCTGCATCGCGCAGGTGAATCGCGCGGTCCGCCCCTTTTGCCAGCGCCTCTTTGATCGACTGTCGAGCTCGTTCAGGTCCGAGCGATATGACGATGACTTCGCCGCCTTGCTTCTCCTTCTGGCGAAGCGCCTCTTCGAGCGCGTAAGCATCCGCCTCGCTCATCTCGTAACTTATATCGCGCTCATCGATCCATTTCTGGTCCGCCGCGATTCGCAAGATCGAATCCTTCTTCGGCACCTGCTTCAAACAGACGACTATGTTCATAGGAGCCCTTCTGACATTTTAGTCTGGAATTGTGCGATTTTTGACTTTGGTTAGCGCCGCGAACTTCACACCCGGATTGTTACAACGAATCCAAAATCTAAAATCCAGAATCTAAAATCCGAATGCCTTTCCAGCTTTAGTTTGGGTGAGTCGGACCACCTCGCCAACAGCGCATACAACCGAAGCCTAGTCACCGTCATATCGCTTCATCAACAGCGCCGCGTTTGTCCCGCCAAAACCGAATGAGTTCGACAGCGCGTACTTGATCGGTCTGCGACGCGCAGTGTTCGGAGCATAGTCTAGATCGCAATCAGGATCGGGCTTCTCGTAATTGGCGGTCGGGGGCGCCACCTGGTCGTGCAAAGCCAGCGCAATGATTCCTGCTTCCACGCCGCCTGCTGCTCCGAGCAAGTGCCCCATCATCGACTTGGTTGAGCTTACCGGAATCGAGTACGCCGAATCGCCAAACACCCGTTTAATCGCCATCGTCTCGAGCTTGTCATTGTAATAAGTCGACGTTCCGTGAGCGTTAATGTAGTCCACCTCGTGAGGCTGAATTCCCGCGTCCTTGATCGCGTTGCTCATCACCCGAACCGCGCCGTCGCCGTCCTCTGAAGGCTGAGTGATGTGATAGGCATCACTGGACATTCCATAGCCGATCATCTCGGCATAGATCTTCGCGCCGCGTGCGCGGGCACGCTCGAGTTCTTCCAGGATCAAGACGCCTGCGCCTTCGCCGATCACGAATCCGTCGCGGTCGGCGTCAAACGGACGGCTCGCGTGCTCGGGATCAGAATTCCGACTCGACAACGCGCGCATCGCCGCAAAGCCGCCAATCCCCATCGGCGTGATCGCGGCTTCAGCGCCTCCGCACAGCATCGCGTCGGCGTCGCCTCGCTGGATGATCTTGAAGCTGTCGCCAACCGCGTGAGCGCCAGTCGAACAAGCGGTGCAGGTAGCCGAGTTCGGACCTTTCAGTCCGAACCGGATCGATACCTGTCCCGCCGCCAGATTGACAATCGCCGCCGGAATAAAGAACGGCGATATCTTGCCCGGCCCGCCTCTGAGAAACTTCTCGTGTTCCCGCTCGATAACTCCGAACCCGCCGATTCCCGAGCCGATGTACGTCCCGATTCGAGAGGCATTCTCTCCGTTCACTCGCAGTCCGGAATCGTCCATCGCTTCCTGAGCCGCAGCGACTGCGTAATGGATGAACGGGTCCATCTTCTTTACTTCTTTTTTCTCGATGAACTTCAGCGGATCGAAGTTTTTCACTTCGCTAGCGATGCGCACCGGAAAAGCGGAAATGTCGAAGCGAGTGACAGGACCCACGCCGCTGCGTCCTGCGAGTAAGTTCGACCACACTTCTTCTTTGGTGTTGCCGGAGCCGCAGATAAGACCCATGCCAGTAATTACGACACGACGATTCAATCCTTAAACCTCCAGGACAAGAAGCTGCGACGCGAGGCTCACTTGGAATGCTTCTCTATGTAATCGATCGCGTCCCGCACGCTTTGAATCTTCTCGGCGTCTTCATCGGGGATCTCGATGTTGAACTCCTCCTCGAATCTCATAACAAGCTCAACCGTATCCAGCGAGTCGGCGCCTAGATCGTCAATGAACCGAGCGTTTGCTGTCACCTCGCCTTCGTCCACACCGAGTTCGTCGACGATTATCTGCTTCACTCTCTCTTCAATCGAACCTTCAGCCATTTGGTAGCCCCTCCCTAAAAAATGTCCGACAAACTTCAGTCTGTCGGGAACTTCGGCGCGGCTTATTCGACGACGCGACGACAAACTGAACTTCTGTCGGACATCGCTGCCGCAATTTCCAAACCAAGATTATGAACGATGAACCGGAAATGCCCAAGGTCACCATCCAGTTTTTCTTTCAAACTCCCAGAGCAGCGGCCGTTGCTTCGAGCGACGCAGCATCCTCAACATTGAATACTTGACATTGCCGATCAATCTGCCGCACCAGTCCCGACAGGACCTTGCCCGGGCCGACCTCGATAAACCGCGTCACGCCCTCATCGAGCAACCTCTTGATCGATTCGTTCCAGCGAACCGGCGACGCGACCTGGCAAAGCAGAGCGTCTCTTGCCTCGATGCCGCGGTTTATCAATTTCGCGTCGACGTTTGTAATAATCGGTACTTTCAGTTCTGCAAACGAAATCTCGGCGAATACCGACTTGAGTCTCTCGGCCGCGGGCGTCATAAGCTGGCTATGAAACGGCGCGCTGACCGCAAGCATCACAGCACGCTTTGCGCCTCTGACTCTCGCCGACTCAACTGCGCATTCGACCGCCGGTCTGTGCCCCGCGACGACGGTCTGAGTCGGCGAATTGAGATTCGCCGGAGCGCAAACGCCGAGCCTCGAAGCCTCCGTGCAGATTGAGTTGACGACGTGAATGTCCAGGCCCAGCAGCGCCGCCATTGCCCCTTCGCCTGCCGGCACCGCCTCTTGCATATACAGACCGCGCTTTCGCACCGCTCTAAGTGCGTCGTCGAACTTCAATGAGTCCGCCGCCACTAGCGCGCTGTACTCCCCGAGCGAGTGCCCGGCTAGGAAATCCGCTCGCGCTCCTCGCTGTTCGAGGACTCTAAGAGCGGCGATCGACGCGGTGAGCATCGCCGGTTGAGTGTTGACCGTCAGCCTGAGCTCTTCGTCCGGCCCTTCAAAGCACAGGCTCGACAGTCGCATTCCAAGCACACGGTCCGCTTCTTCAAAAACCTGCCGGGCGACTGGCCATTTGTCGGACAGGTCCTTGCCCATGCCGACCTGCTGCGAGCCTTGGCCCGGAAAAATAAAAGCGGTCTTCATCGTCCGTAGTCTGTAGTTCGTAGCCCGTAGTCCGTAGTCCTGCCACGGACTACTGACTGTGGACTACGGACTATTGATGTCCATCGCGGCTAGCCACCATCGCCGCGCCTAACTGAGCCTCGATTCTTCCATTGACCTCGCCCAAACAGTAAGTTCGCGCGACCGCGATTGCATTTCGGATCGCCTTGGCGTTAGACCTGCCATGGCATATTACCGCGACCCCCTTGATGCCCAGCAGCGGCGCGCCGCCGTATTCCGCATAATCTAGCTTCTCCTTGAACCTTTGAAACGCGGGACGGGTCAGCACCGCTCCTGCTTTTGTCTGAAGAGACGCTTTAAGCTCGTGCTTGAGCAATCGCATTATGAATTCGAATACGCCCTCGCTCACTTTGAGCGCAACGTTGCCAGTGAACCCGTCGCACACCACCACGTCGAGCTGTCCGGTATACATATCGCGGCCTTCGACGTTGCCGACGAAATTCAGCGATGAATTCTTGAGCAGCTTGAAGGCTTCTTTCGTCAGGTCGTTTCCTTTGATCTCCTCTTCGCCGATCGAGAGCAACCCGACTCGCGGGTTGCTGACTCCGACCACAACGCTCGAGTAGAGCGATCCCATCACCGCAAAATCATAAAGGTGTGCCGGCTTACATTCAGCATTTGCGCCCACGTCGAGTATGACCGTCCCGTGACCGGTCAGCGTCGGAAGCACCGCCGCGAGAGCTGGACGGTCGACCTTGGGAAGCGCGCCAATCACCAGTTTCGCGGTCATCATCACTGCGCCCGTATTGCCTGCGCTAACCATTGCTTGGGCCTGCCCGTCGCGCACGAGCTTGGCTGCTACTCGGATCGAACTGTTCTTCTTCCGGCGGACGGCGACTGCGACCGGGTCATCCATTGTTATGACTTCTTGCGCGTTGACTATCTCAATGCTTGAGTTTCGCCAGGAGCGGTGGCCTGCGCCAAGGGCCCGGCTGCGACGATGCTTGTCGATTTCAGCCTGGATCAACTCGGAGCGTCCGACCAGGATTACGCCGACTCCGAGGTCGCGCGCGGCTTCAATCGCTCCCTCGACCTCGCTCGCGGGAGCGTAATCGCCACCCATTGCATCCACAGCGATCTTAAGCATAAAGATTGCGGATTGCGGATTGCTAATTGCGGATTG
>DATFWM010000565.1:0-9131 GCA_035259295.1 Blastocatellia bacterium
AGAACGTCGCCTCGCTCAAACCCGTCGCAACTTATCAAATCGGCGACAAGAGCCCTTTTCACTCAAATCCCGTGGTGTCGGGCGGAACGATGTACATCACCGTCACAAACTCGACCATCGCGCTTGACGCCGCAACCCTCAAGCTTCAATGGCAGTACGACCGCAAACCAAAAGGCAAGTGGGGCTGGCCGATGAACCGTGGAGTCGCGATCAAAGACGGTCTTGTGATTCGAGGAACTCACGACGGTTATCTCGTGGCGCTGGAAGCCGCAACCGGCAAGGTCGTCTGGGAACGCGCGCTCGTCGATATGAATAAGCACGAGGGCGGATTCACGATGGCGCCAGTGATCTTCGAAGACTTGATCATAATCGGGCCAGCCGGCAGCGAGCTTGGCGTGAAAGGCTGGGTCGGCGCTTTCAAGTTTTCCAATGGCGAGCCGGTTTGGCGATTCAACACCGTGCCCGACGACGGTGAACCGGGATCGGACACGTGGGGCAAGGCAGACTCGAAGTTGAAGGGCGGCGGGGCGGTGTGGGCGCCGCTGTCCCTTGATCCCGAAGCGGGAGTGGTCTACGTTCCAGTTGCCAACCCTGCGCCGGACTTCTACGCTGAAGCCCGGCCTGGTAAGAATCTTTACACCTGCTCGATGGTGGCGCTCGATGCGCGCACCGGCAAGCTTCGCTGGTACTATCAGCTTGTCCCGCACGACGAGCACGACTGGGACACGAACCAGGTAAGCCCGTTGTTCACCACGACGATTGCCGGCAAGCAGCGCAAGCTGGTTGCTACCTCCGGCAAGGACGGTTTGCTGCACGTGCTCGATCGTGTGACCCGCCAGCAGGTTTACGAAGTGCCGATCACTACTCGCAAGAACGCCGACGTGCCGTTGACGACCGCTGGCGTCTCTACCTGTCCTGGCGTGCTGGGTGGCTCACAATGGAACGGTCCGGCCTTCAACCCGGGCACAAATATGCTCTACGTCAATTCAGTCGATTGGTGCAGCACCTTCGCGAAGGCGACGGAGGATCGCTACGTCGAAGGTCAGATGTACATGGGAGGAACTGTTCGGCAGGACCCGCCGGACAAGTCTCGCGGATGGTTGACGGCGATTGATGCTTCGACAGGCGCTGTGCGATGGAAGTACGAATCCAAACGGCCGATGCTGGCGGCGGTGACAGCGACTTCATCGAATCTGATCTTTACCGGCGAGCTGCTGGGGGATTTTCTGGCGCTCGATGGGAAAACCGGCGAAGTGCTGTATCGCTTCGACACCGGCGGAAGGCTGAACGGTGGGGTAGTGACGTATTCGATCAACGGCAAGCAGTACGTGGCTGTAGCTTCTGGGAACGCGAACGGCTTCTGGGCAGTGCCTCCTGCGTCTGCTGCGATCACGCTCTTCGCGCTACCGAATGATTCGGCGGGCACGCGATGAGTTTCTTTGCGGCTTTGCGTCTTTGCGCGAAACTGTTAGTCGCATTCCTGGTTTCGCGCAAAGCCCCAAAAACTCGCAAAGCCGCTATGACCACAGCAGCTCACGTAGCGCTCGGCGAAGCACTTTCCCGACTGCGCTCTTTGGGATCTGTTCGATGAACCGAACTGACTTGGGCACTTTGTAACTCGCAAGCCGCTCGCGCGTGAACTCGATCAACTCATTCTCGGAAGCCTTCTCACCTGATCGCAACACGACAAACGCAGTGACTGCTTCGATCCATTTCTCGTGAGGCGCGCCGACCACCGCACATTCCAGAACCGCCGAGTGAGCCATCAACGCGTCTTCCACTTCGCGAGGATACACGTTGTAGCCTCCGGTGATGATCATATCTGAAGTGCGATCGACTAAATACAAATAACCATCCTCATCAAATCGGCCAACGTCGCGGGTCCGCAACCAGCCGCCTTCGACAAACGTGGCGGCGTTCAAATCGGGCGCGTTGAAGTAGCCTTTCATTACGAACGGCGCGCGCGCGCGTGTCTCGCGCAGCATGTGCTCATGCTCATCCATCGAGAGCCGCGCGTTCAGCGGCGTGCGTGCGGCGCCCGCTTTCACGCAAGCGAAATCCACCGGCATACTATAGAGGCTGTTGTTGGCGAGAATCGCCAGTCGTTCGCCGCGCCCGATTCCATTGCGCGCAAGCACATGCGCAAAGCGGTTCGAAAGCTCATCAACCTCAGCGAACGTCAGCGATTCATCTTCGAACAACATCGCAGTCCGGTTGGCAAAGTAGCGAGCCCCGCGTCGAATTAGCTCAACAGTCAGCATCTCGTCTCCTGGGAGCGCAGGCGTTTCGCCTGCAGTCCTTGTCTTCTGAAGCTCAAGGTTATATCACGCTTCTTAGAAGTATCGTAGGGACGACGCCAAATAAGAGCGCGGACCTCTTCCTTGCCTGCCTTGCTTCGCAAAGGATAGGATTCGGAGGCGAGCAGGCGAGACGCCTGCGCTCCCAGGAGGATTCATGGCAACACCAGAACGAGCGATCCCAACTCAGCGAGCAGCCGAAGGTGATTGGTCCCACATGTTCTCCTATCACGCGTTCGCGCCCGTGCTCGAACGCGCCGAAGGCATCTACCTCTACGACGCCGACGGCAATCGGTACGTCGACGCGTCCGGAGGTCCAATGGCGATGAACATCGCGCACGGCGATCGGCGCGTCGTCGATGCCATCGCTCGACAAGCCGAGAAGTACGCGTACTGTCACCCCGCGCTTTCGAATCAACCTCGCGCCGAGGTCTGCGCTCGAATCGCCCGCCTCGCTCCCGGAAATCTCAACACAACTTATCTTTGCTCGGGCGGATCCGAAGCAGTCGAGACTGCGATCAAGATCGGGCGCCAGTATCACCTCGCTCGCGGCCACGCGCAGAAGAGCGTGGTGATCGGGACGTGGGACAGCTATCACGGAATGTCGTTAGGCGCGTTGTCGGTCGCGGGCGGCCCAGGCTTTCGCAAGCCGTTTCTTCCGATGCTCGCGAACTGGCCTCACGTTCGGCATTACCGCAACCCGAAAGAACGTCCCGATGGTATGAGCGAAATAGACTGGGCGCTTCAATGCGCGCGCGAGCTTGAAGAGACAATATATTTCGTCGGGCCCGAGCAGGTATCGGCTTTCATCGCGACCCCAGTCGGCGCGGGCAAGGACTACGGTCTGATGCCGCCGCCCGAATACTGGCACGCCGTCCGCGACATCTGCGACCGCTACGACGTGTTGCTCATTGCCGACGAAGTAGTGACCGGCTTCGGGCGAACGGGCCGCTGGTTCGCGATGGAGCACTTCGGAGTTCAAGCCGACATCATGACCACGGCTAAAGGCATCTCCGGTCTTTACGTCCCGATGGGCGCAGTGACCGTGAGCGATGAAGTGAACGAACCATTCGCGGCAGGTGAGACATTCGTTCACGGGTTCACGAACATGGGTCACCCGCTGGCTTGCGCTGCGAGTCTGGCGGTGCTGGATATTCTCGAGCAAGACAAGCTCGTCGAGAACAGCGCCGAGGTTGGAGCGTATTTGCACTCGAACGCCGAACGCTTTCTCGCGCGCCGCACGATCCCCGAAGCTCGCGGCAAAGGTTTGCTGATGGTATTGGAGCTCGTCCGAGATAAAGACACGATGGAATGGTTCCCTCCCGAGGCCGCCGCCGACGAGAAGTTCCAGGCGCTTGGGTTGAAGAACGGCCTGGCGTTTTACATGTCTTTGTACGGCCCTCGCCGCCCGGGAGCCTTGAAGCGAGGCATGCCGATCTTCATCGCCCCGCCTTTGTGCATAACCCGCGAGCAGGTTGATGATTTGATGGATCGGTTGGATCAGACGCTTGCGGAGTGGGGATCGGCAATGGGAATTTAGAAACCTCGGATCAATAACAACCGCGCTTCACTAGTCAACGGGTGCGCGTCAGATTCTCGCGGAATCCCGAAGGGATGGCGGAGTCTAGCCACGGGTGAGTCCGCGAACCCGTGGAACCCTGAACGGAGCGATGCCGAACCCGCAAAGCGGGTGGCGGCTGCTCGAATGCAATTCACCGCTCACGCCAAACGAGTCCGCTCCATTACGGCCGCCACCCGCTTCGCGGGTTCGTCCAGCACCAACAATTGCCCACGGGTTCGCGGACTCACCCGTGGCTATCTGCCTTCGCCCGGTCAGGGCTCACCGCCGCGATTCAAATGACAATAAACTGAAGCCTACCAATCCCCGCGAAAACTTGAAGCGCGCCCCCGGCCGCTTATCAAAGCCAAATCGGGTAAAATCGGTATATTTGCGGTATGCCGGACGATAAAACATCGATCCGGAGCCTGCGCCTCTCACACGAAGGTGCTGTAATTGAGCGGCGAACTGGAGTTGCGCGCCGACTAGCTGGTAGCGCGCTTGTTCAGGCCACCTAGGTCTACGGCTTGATTAGCTGCTGCTTCCCGTCCTTGTTCGCCAGCTTCACCGAGACGGCCGAGCCTTCCGCTTTCAAGATGGCTTGCGTGGAATCAGTTTCGCTAATCAATTCGAGTCGGCCGCCTTCTCTACTGCTCGACTTAGAGTCGTCAAAGTGAGCTGAGTTCATCCCTCAACAACTCTCGTGCTATGCTCACCAAAGTGAGCAAAGAAATTCAGGAAACGCTTCGTCTCGAGACTCCCGAGCCTGCCGCGATTCGCTTCGGACCTAACTCGATACTGCGGCAACGCTATCGCCTCGACAGCGAGATCGGACGCGGCGGGATGGGGATCGTCTACCGCGCTACTGATCTGGACCTGCATCGCGAAGTTGCAATCAAGGTTCTCCCCGACAAAGTCTCGGCCAATGAAGCGCGCGAGCGCTTCATGCGTGAAGCCCGAGCCGCCGCCGCGTTGAATCATCCCAACATCGTGGCAGTGCACGACGTCGGAGAAGAAGGCGGAGTTCCGTTCTTCGTGATGGAATTGGTTGAAGGCCACAGCCTAGGTCACTCGTCGCCCCGCGAATTCCGTGAAGTCGTCGAGATCGCCTGTCAGATATGTGCCGCGCTCGAACATGCCCATGCGCATAGCATCGTCCATCGAGATTTGAAGCCCGACAACGTCTTGCTTTCCGGCGCGGGAGTGTCGGGAAGCGTGAAGCTTGCCGACCTCGGTTTGGCTCTTCCGGTTCGCGATTCGAGGCTATCGGGAGCGGGCGCAATCGTCGGCACTCCTGCTTACATGGCGCCCGAGCAGATTCTCGGACAGAAGATAGACGGCCGCGCGGATCTGTACGCGCTCGGCGTGCTGCTTTACGAATTGACTACGCTACGGCTGCCTTTCACGGGAGACGATCCGCTCGCGATTGTTTCTCAGCACGTGCATGCCCCGGTGGTGCCGCCTCGCACGTTGCGCCCGGATATGCCGCGCGCAGTCGAGGCTGTCATCGTGAGGCTTCTCGCGAAGGACCCGGGCCAGCGTTTCGCCACCGCTGCCGAGGTAAGCGCGGCGTTGCGCGAGGCGCTTGAAGCGCCCGACATCGAAGCTGAAGAAGGCCAGTCGGCAGTCACGATTCTCGATGCTCTGTCACGCGGAAAGCTTGTTGGACGCACGGAAGAGCTTGCGGAAGCGCGTGAGCTTTGGCGGCGAGCGCGCGAGGGACGAGGTCACTGCCTGTTGCTGAGCGGCGAGCCCGGCGCCGGGAAGACGCGGCTCGCGCGAGAGGTGATCGTCCAGGCAGCGCTCGACGGCGCAACGGTTCTGACCGGCGGCTGCTACGAGTACGAAGCGACCACGCCATACCTACCGTTCGTCGAAGCGTTTCGACGCTGGGTGCGTGAGCTGAACGACGACTCAAAGCTCGGTGAGATCCTCGGCGAAGCTGCGTCGCAGTTATCCAAGCTTGCTCCTGAGATCGAAACCCGTCTTGGTCCATTCCCGGCACGTCCGGCATTGCCTCCACACGAGGAGCGGTTGTTGTTCTTCGATGCAGTTGTTCAGGCGTTCGCTGAACTCGCGAAGCGTCGAGGTCTTTTGTTCTACGCCGACGATCTGCACTGGGCGGACAACAGCACGGTGTGGCTCATCGCCCATCTGCTGCGAAATCTTCGAGACCATCGCGTGTTTATCGTGGGCTGCTATCGAGAGGTCGAGCTTGATCGAGCGCATCCGCTTGCGAAGGCGCTGGTCGATTGGAATCGCGAACGTCTCATGACTCGAATAGCGTTGAGGCGGTTCGGCGCGGAAGAAACACGCGAGCAGCTTGCGGCGTTGCTAAACGAACAAGTCTCCGGCGAATTCGCGAATGCAGTGTACGCTGAGACGGAAGGCAATCCGTTCTTTGTCGAGGAGGTTCTCAAGTCGCTGATCGAGCAAGGCTCAGTGCGTCGAAAGAGCGGCGAATGGACCAGGGAAGAGATTGCCGACCTGGTGATACCTCAGAGCGTCAAGGAGGCTATTGGAAGCCGTCTCGATAGAGTGAGCGCCGCATGCAACGAGGTGTTGCGCGCAGCGGCGGTGGTTGGGAAGACTTTCAGCTTTGAAGAACTCGCGACCGCTTTCGGCGATGAGAACGAAGAGGCTTTGTTAGATGCGCTCGACGAAGCGACGACGGCGCAGTTGCTGGTTGCCGAGCGCGGCGATGCGTTCACGTTCACTCACGACAAGATTCGCGAGGTGCTCTACGAGGAATTGAATCCCATTCGCCGCCGTCGCCTGCACAAGCGGACCGCCGAAGGGCTCGAGCGTCATCGCGATAGCGCTTCGGTTGCAGTCGAGACGCTGGCTCATCATTTCATCGAGGCCGGCGAATACGAGCGCGGCTTGGACTACGCGAAGCAGGCCGGAGAGGCTGCGGAGAAAATCCTTGCGTTTGACGAAGCCATCGCGGCCTACGGACGCGCGCTTGAATGTGCAGAGTCTCTCGGGCTGCAGGACGAGCAGGTCGCGCTTGAAGAGAAGATCGGCCGGGCATCATTCTTGAGCGGAAACCAGATTTTCGCATGCGAGCACTTCGAGCGCGCGCTTGCGCTTGCGCGCGATCCGCTTCATCGCGCGAGGCTCCAGTGCCAGGCCGCAAGCACCTTGGTCATCAACGGGGATCAACGAGGGCTCGATTTGTTGCACGATGCGCTGAGAGTGTTGGACCCTGAGACTCATCCCATCGAGACGGCAAACGCTCTCAGCGTCGAAGGCCGCTTTCATCATCTCGCCGGGCAACACCAAAAGGCGGCGGAGTTGATCGGGAGGGCGGTCGCGCTCGCCGAACCGAAGCCTGGTGAACCTATCTCCGCGTTCCACGCTTCCACGCTTTCGACGCTTTATCCGTATCTCGCCGGAGCGCACCAACACATGGGCCGATACGAGGATTCGAATCGATGGGCGCATCGTGCCATCGAGTTGGGCCGCAAGTACGAGATTCCTTTTGCCGAGGCTGGCGGCTACGAGTTTCTGGGCGAGAATTCAGTACACACCGGGGAGTGGGAGAAAGGTCTCGAGTACGGTGTGGCCGAGCGTGAGATTGCAAACAGGATGCACTCGCGAGAGCGCCTCGCGTGGGCTGCGATGTATACCGGCTATTGTTCGTGGCAGCTCGGCGAACTCGAGCGCGCTGAACGAGAAATCTCTGAGGCGATCACGTTGGCTGGAGCGGTCGGTGACCGTCGTCTCGAATGTATGGTGAGCAGTTACCTCGGGGGTTTGTTGGCGGATATTGGCAAACTGGATGAAGCACTCGCGAGCGCTCGTGAGAATGTTGAGAGCGCGGAGAAGCTCGGCCTTCTCTTCGCGCGGACCGAAGCGCTTCGGTGTCTGGCGCATGTCCAATTCAAACGAGGCGAGCCTGGTGAAACGGTCTCGCTCGCCGAACGCATTCTAGAGCTGACTGAGGGTACAGATGCGCGAGTGAGCCGGCTTTGGCTTGGCCCGCTCCACATTGATGCCTTGCTGGCTCTCGGCCGGCGCGATGAAGCAAGAGAACGCTTAGCTGAATATGCGGAGATGGTAGCCGATTGCCAGACAGCGCACTTCAGAAGAGAAGCGGAAAGGCTCGCTGAATTGGTCCGGTGAGCTTATTTCAAATGCCGTCGAGAAACGCTAGGGCTTGATTAGCTGTTGCTTCCCATCCTTGCTCGTCAGCTTCACCGAGGCGTCCGAGCCTTCCGCTTTCAAGATAACTTGCGTCGAATCAGTTTCGCCGACCAACCCAAGCCCCGCGCCCTGAACCGACGCTCCGAGTTTCACCTCGGGCCGTCCGTTGCCATCGATGAGACGGAGCATCACTGTTTCAGGATATCCGATCCTCCCGTCGGGCCATTTGTACTTCGGGTCTCCTGCTTGCAGCTTGATGCTCGCCCGAACTCTTCCCTGGTCGTCGACGATTTCAAGCTCGCGGCCTCGAAGCACCGGCGCGATGTTATCGGCTTCCACCCGTCGCATCTGAACGAGTAGGAAAACCGTGAGCCCGACGTTGAGAACCGCGACCGCGATAAGTACTCGCTGAAGCCTCATGCTCTCTCCTCCTTGAACGTATGTTTAACCTTTGACGCTTGCGTGGCCAGAAATCTTCCCTGAATCAGGCCCCGGGACGCCAGAGGCCGCTGCTTCACCCTCTACTATAGCGCGAGTCGCTGCGAGGTCTTCCTTGTTGGCCAGCACTAGCAGTCTGTCACCCGACTCGATGACTGTTCCCCCTTTCGGCACGATGAACTTGTTGCCTCTGCCAATCAGCACAACCAATGCACCTTTAGGAAAGCCCACTTCGACAATCTGCTCGCCGGCCAGCCGTGAGTTGCCCGGAACCTCGACGCTAACGAGGTCGCTATTGATTCCTGCCGCGGGCTCGAGCTCGAAAGGATAAAGCGGCTTGTCGGGCACCGGCGCCTCTAACTTAAGCCATCTTGCGAAGAGCGGAATCGAAGTTCCCTGCAGCAGGATTGAAGTCAGAACGATGAAGAAGACCAGGTCGAAAAGCATTTCAGCTTTTGGGAGGCCGGCAAGCAGCGGAAAAGTCGCAAGGACGATCGGCACCGCGCCGCGCAAACCGACCCAGGAGATCATGACCTTTTCATTCAGCTTCAAACGCGAGATAGCCAGCGCGATGAACACGCTGGTGGGACGCGCCGCCAGTATCAGGAACAGCGATACCAGAAGCCCTAGGCCCGCAACCGGAAGCAGGTGCGACGGGAAGACCAGCAGTCCCAGCGTGAGGAACATAG
>DATFWM010000566.1:0-8314 GCA_035259295.1 Blastocatellia bacterium
GGGCGCGCTTTTGGATTTGCGGATAAGGCTAATCACCGCGTCCAGATTGTCGAGCGCTTTCTTTAAGCCTTCCAGGATGTGCGCGCGCGCCTCGGCCTTCTTTAACTCGTAACCCGAGCGGCGAATCACCACGTCGCGGCGATGCTCGAAGAAGATATTCAGTGTGTCGACTAGGCTGAGCTCGCGAGGCTGCCCGTTGACGATAGCCAGGTTGATGACACCGAACGTTTGCTGCATCGGTGTAAGCTTGTAAAGATTGTTGAGCACGATGTCGGGTATCGCATCTCGCTTGAGCTCCATCACTATGCGCATGCCTTCGCGGTCCGATTCGTCACGCAGGTCGGATATGCCTTCGATCTTCTTCTCGTTGATCAGCTCGGCGATGCGTTCTTGAAGCTTCGCCTTGTTGACCTGGTAAGGAATCTCGGTGACTATGATCGCCATTCGATCGGCGGCCCGTCCGATGCGTTCGATCGCCGCGCGGGCCCGCATCGTGATCATGCCTCGGCCAGTTTCGTAGGCGTTCTTGATGCCCTCGCGCCCGTAGATGAAGCCGCCCGTCGGAAAATCCGGACCCGGCAGAACATTCATCAAGGTTTTCAGGCGCGCGTTCGGATTCTGAATCAGATAGATCGTCGCTTCGATGACTTCGCTCAGGTTGTGCGGTGGAATATTTGTCGCCATGCCGACCGCGATTCCCCCCGAGCCGTTGACAAGCAAGTTTGGAAATCTGGTCGGCAAGACCGTCGGCTCTTCGCGGGACTCGTCGAAGTTTGGAATGAAATCGACCGTGTCCTTATCGATGTCGGCGAGCATCTCGGTCGCGATGCGTGTGAGCCTCGCTTCGGTATATCGATAAGCCGCAGGCGGATCGCCGTCCACCGAGCCGAAGTTGCCCTGGCCATCTACCAGCGGATAGCGCATCGAGAAATCTTGCGCCATTCGCACCAACGCGTCGTAAACCGCCGTGTCGCCGTGCGGATGGTATTTGCCCAGCACGTCGCCGACGACGGTTGCCGACTTCTTGAACGGACGCCCGGGCGTCAGCCCAAGTTCGTGCATTGAATAAAGGATGCGGCGGTGAACCGGTTTCAGTCCGTCTCGCGCATCGGGAAGCGCGCGCCCTATGATCACGCTCATCGCGTAATCCAGGTAGCTGCGCTTCATCTCTTCTTCTATGTTTACCGGTATTCTGTGTGCTGCTTCAGCCATTTCTTCATTCTCGCTTCCATTTTTTTCGCCGTCTTAGTTGGTCAAAATCTCAACGTGTCGCCGGCAACCGAGCACAATGCAAGCTTGGCGAGGTCAGCTCCTCACCACCTCCTGCTAGCCTAAAAGCGGGGGTCTTGGACGAGCCTGTTGAGTCGATTCTGCGCCTCTAAACCAAGAGAAATTTTACTACACGAAGCCGATTTTTTTCAAAGGTGCAGATGGGGAAAACTCTCAGCAAAATCAGCGGTTTACGGGAAGCGATAGTGGAACGTGAAGAGTGATCCGGGTTGTCGTGATCCGTATCACGGATCACGCTTCACGCGTCACTGTCTGTAGGTGAGTGCGAGCCTCATCGAGCCAGCGCAAAAGCTCGTCGTGAAGATATTGATTAGTGCGCGCGGCCAGCGGCAGATAGTGTTCTTCGGTCGTGCGAATGTAGCGACGCTTCTTCTCGATCCTGGGAGTGTGAATCACAGACCTCAGGTTGTCGAGCCGGTCGCAAAGCTTCACGATCGCCGCGCCGGTTTCGCGAGCCGCTTCGATTCGAGCGAGATACTCACGCAGACTCACTTCCTCGAATTTCGTAAGCAGCCAAACGATCTCAGCAATATCTTCATCGAACGACTCTTCGATGTCCTCGCGTGTGACATCGCTGTCCTCGATCACGTCGTGCAAAAGCGCGGAACAAATCAGGGTCGGTGAATAGAGGCCGAGTTCATCAACCAAACACAACGCCACTCTGGTTGGATGGACAATGTACGGCGTTCCCTCGTCGCGCATCTGGCCCGCGTGGGCGGCCTGGGCAACTTCATACGCGCGACGCACCTGCGCGATTCTCTGTTCGTCCAAATGCGGCGCGAGTCTCGCGATCAGATATTCGAAGTTCAACTCGTAGTTCATAGAGAGATTGATTTCACTGTAACAGAGGAGCAAGGGGCCCTCAACCGCGGGCCCCTCAGAGTTCCGAGTCCGACTGAGGTTCGCTAATTTGAACGCCTGCTTGCGGCGGCACGTCGCTGCGTAGTTTAATGACACGACTCTCGTTCAGCCGGCAACCAAGTCTATGCGAATAGTAATCTTCGTGCTCAGACCGTTCGCCCGATGGCTGTGCCGGCTGCTGTTCAAGATCGAGTTCCGCGGCGTCGAGAACATTCCGCTCGTAGGCGCTTGCATAATCACTCCAAACCACGTCACCTACGCTGATCCAATCTGGATTACGATTCCAATACTGAGGCGCGTCTACTACATGGCTTGGGACAAGCCGTTTGAGATTCCGGTGCTCGGGCAAGTAATGCGAATGTTCGGAGCTTTCCCGGTGAATCTGGACGTCGCTGCCGATGCGTCGGCTCAGCGCGAGGCCATTGAGATGTTGCGCAAGAATCGCGCGTTGGTGATCTTTCCCGAGGGCGGACGCACAAAGACCGGCAAGCTGATGCCTTTCAAAATGGGGGCGTTCCGCTTAGCAATGGCGCATGACGTTCCGATCGTACCTGTTTCGATAAGAGGCGCTGGAAGGATCTGGCCCGTTGGACAAGTTTTCCCGCGGCCAGGCAAGTTGACAATCACATATCATCCGCCGATCAAGGTCGGGCGTGTCGGGGACGACACGAGCAAGGTGGAAATAAAAAAACGCGCTCGCCAGCTTGCGAAAGAGACTCACGATGTCGTTGCGAGTTCGCTTGACGTGGGGACCATGCCTGTTTCACTGGCGGACGAACCTTGATCGGTTCTCTACTTCTTAGAATGCCAACCTCGATGACATGCTAAAGCGAGAGCGGATCGCCATATTTCATTTCGCGGAGCTTCTTTGAGCTCTCGTTCCTGCGGAAGTCGTCGATGATTGCCGCACGATGCTTGGACTGCGCAGCCGAACGAGCATTAGATTTCAATAACGTCTCCATCTCTTTCAACCCTCGCTCAAGCTGGCCCGCGTGCGCGTAGGTCATCGCGAGCGTAATCGCAAGCCCAAGGTAAGCGTCATCTGAATACTCGTCGGCGGTTATCTGCGACTTCGCCTCTTCGATCGATGCGCGCAATCGATCGATTTCACTCTCATAGAACGCCTCGAAATCCCGAGACGCATAAACATATTTCCCATTGCGCCACACGTAAACCATCAGCGCGGCCGGTGACGCCGCGTGTGAGAGATCATCGTACGATTCCCATCGCGTGTCGGTCACGATCAACTCCTTGATGCCGTCGCCGTTCAAATCTGCGATCTTCTGAATCGGCCCGGCAGCGATGAGCTCCGC
Source organism: Blastocatellia bacterium (assembly GCA_035259295.1). Taxonomy (GTDB): domain Bacteria; phylum Acidobacteriota; class Blastocatellia; order UBA7656; family UBA7656; genus Onstottus_A. The sequence goes on from DATFWM010000566.1 coordinate 3,465, forward strand.
CTTGTGATTTGCAACGCGGTAGATTTCAGTCGGATTACAACTCCAGCAGTTTCCGCCACTCGAGCTTTGAACGATGATCTCTTTTACTCCGTCGCCGTTGATGTCGCTTCCATTGAGCCTGCCAAAAGAGAAGAAGAAATCCGCGCGACGAAAAATAGTCTTCGAAGTCCGGCCGTCGCTCTCAAGGATCCTCAGCTCGAACGCCTCGTTGGGAGCCTTTGGTTTGTCCCGTTGGAAGATTGCAGCGAGGTGATGAGTGGTCGTGCCGTCCAAACTCGCTTCCAGAGCTTCTTTCAGGCGGAGGCCGGTCGCTGCGAGTTGTGAGAGCTCCGATCGGAATTCATCAGAGACCTTAGGTGAAGTTTGTTGAGGTTGCGTTGTCGAGACGACGGGCATTCTTGCCATAGCTACCAAAACAAGAAGACCATGTGACATGAGACGACGCATTTCCAATCAACATATCACCCCTGGCGGGGTGAACGACGTCAGCCAAGGCAGGTCCTACGAACATCTCACTCCGCTGGAGTGATGCGTTGGACGACTCGGCCGCGGTTGTCGACTTCTACCTCCAGCGTGCGCGAGCTTACGCCAGCCTTGGCGAATCGCTCGCTCATCTCGCCCGCAATCTCGGAGAGGTTCTCAGTGGTAAATGCAATCATCGTCGAGCCCGCTCCGCTCATCGCCACGCCAAGCAGACCAGGATGATCGCGAGTCTCGTCGTTCAATCTGAGCAGGTCGCTCAAGCCTCGACCGAGGGGCACGCGATGAGGCTGGTGCAAACGGTCGCGCAGAGCCTCGCTGAATAGATCGAAGCGTCGTTCCGAGATCAACGCTTGAAGCAAAGCCGCCCGCTGGACGTTAAACACGGCGTCGGCGCGCGTTACCTCCCTCGGCAAGACATCGCGCATTTGTGTCGTGTTCATTTCAAATTCGGGAATGCACAACACGATCTTAACTTCCTCCGGCCACCGTCGTTTCACGCTGACGAGCAAACGCTCATGCCCTCGTTCAACGACGCACGCGACTACCAAACCTCCGAGCAGACTGGGCGCGAGGTTATCGCCGTGCTCTTCGAAGCGCAGCGCGTAGCTGAGCAATTCTTCCTCACTCAGCCGGTCACCGGTGAGGACCTCGTAAACCGATATGCCCGCGATGATGGCTGAGCTGCTGCTTCCCAACCCGCGCGCGAGAGGTATCTCACTGTTAACCGATAAACTCGCGCCATCGATGGTTCTGCCACGAAGCTCTGCAACCGAGCGCGCGACTCGCACGATGAGGTTTGATTCATCACAAGGCAGCTTCTCTTCTACTTCTCCTGAAAGCGTGACGTCAAACCCGCTCTCCCGCCCTTCAACGACGACCCTCAGATAAAGCCCCAGCGCCAAGCCGCAAGCATCAAAGCTCGCGCCGAGGTTTGAGGTGGAAGCGGGAATTGTGATTTGCGTGTTACGCATGCGCCATCGCAAGCACTTCAATCATTCGATCGTGTATCAACCCGTTGCTCGCAATCACCTCAGGTTTGTAGTGCGAAAATAATTGGCCCTTGAAATCGGTGACGCGACCGCCCGCTTCGGAAACAATTAACGCGCCTGCTGCCATATCCCACGGAGAAAGATTCAATTCCCAAAACCCGTCGAATCGACCACACGCCGTGTAGCAAAGATCCAATGCCGCCGCTCCGTCGCGCCTCAGAGCCTGCGCGTTCATCGCGAAGTTCGCCCAGTGATCAAGATTCGTCAGCTTCGAAGTCTTTATGTCATAAGGAAAGCCTGTGGAGAGCAAACTTTGCATCAAATCATCCGTTTTCGACACGCGGATGGGCCTGTTGTTTAGAGTCGCGCCCGCTCCGCGCTCCGCAGTGAACAGCTCTTCGCGCATCGGATCGTAGACCACACCGATGATTGTCTCGCCTTGAAACTCGAGCGCAATTGAAACACAGAAGTTCGGATACCCGTGCGCGTAATTGGTGGTGCCGTCGAGCGGGTCGACGATCCAGCGATACTCGGAAGCGGTTTCGGCGAGCCCGCCTTCTTCGGCCAGGATCTCGTGTCGCGGGTAATAAGTCGAAATCGTCTCGCGTATCAACCTCTCGCTCGCAAGATCGACATCGGTGACGAGATCGATTGAGCCTTTATGGTCTATGTCGATAGCAGTACCCAGGCGGCTGCGAAGCAAGCGTCCCGCGTCCTGGGCCACGCGTATGGCGAAGTTGAGCATTCAGCCCATTTCACCACGAAGTCTGGAAGAACACAAAGAGACTGGGATGGACATTCTTTTGTCTCGGATCGCAGGCTGATAAACTCACCGTGCAATGATTGACGCTGATGCCGGGAGACACCGCTACGGTCAACACTATACTCCTCGTGAGGTTGCGAGGCTTCTGGTTGCTTTTGCAGTTCGGTCGAGTCACGATCTAGTGTTTGACCCCAGCTGCGGCGATGGAAGGCTGCTCGCGGAGGCGCTGCGGCTCAAGCGCATTCAATCGGCCCGCAGTCGCAGCCGTGATACGCGAGAAGTCTACGGCGTGGACCGCTCGGCGCAAGCAGTCGGGCTCGCTGCCAGGACCGGCGCGCGGGTGGCGCTCGCTGATTTCTTTGACATTGAGCCAGGCGGCACATTAAACAAGACCGTAACGCTGCCCGAGGCGTTCGATGCGATCGTCGGCAATCCTCCGTACATCAGACAAGAAGTGATCGGTGATAAGGACAAACGGCGAATTCGCGCCCGGCTCGATCTCGATCGCGCCGTGTCGCCCGATATCTTCTGGCCGCGATGGTCCGGCAGGTCTGACATCTACGTCTACTTCTTCGCTCACGCGACCAGTTTTCTCAAGAGCAACGGACGGCTTGTGTTCATAACGGCCAGCAGTTGGCTTGACGTCGGATACGGCGCGCGCTTGCGTGAGTTCTTGCTCGCAAACTTCCGGGTAATAGCGATCATCGAGTCGCGCTGCGAAAGCTTTTTTGATGACGCGTCGATCAACACGTCGATAACCGTGCTCGAGCGCGACCAAAACGCAGCGCGGCGTCAATCAAATTTAGTCCGCTTCGTCCAACTGAACAAAACTCTGGCTGAGATTCTAGATGCGCGCCCGAATCACTTGGCGGCGTCTGCGTCATCCGCAATCAAGCTCGTGCGTTCGATCGAACGAGTAACTTCGCCGGTCAGCCTCGACACGCATCGGATTAGACTCGTCAAGCAATCGGAATTGACGCCCGCCGGGGCAAGCAGGCAAGGATGCCTGCGCTCCCAGGGCTGGGGCAAGTTCCTTCGCGCGGATGATGTCTTCTTTCGCGTGATCAAGCGCGGCGGCGCAAGATTGCAACCACTCTCGGATATGGCCCGAGTGCGTTTCGGCGTGAAAACAGGAGCCAACGAGTTCTTCTACGTTGAGGCACAAGCGAAAAATGGGAGTCGACAGCCAGCAGCTCAAACCAACTTGCGAGCGTTAGCGGAAATCGCTTCTGTCAGGCGCGGTCTCACTACCGGCGCGAATGACTTTTTCTATCTCCCGGCCAACCCGCCCCCTAACCCCCAACCCCTTCCTGCGATCGAGCCGCAGTACTTGACGCCCGTTGTGTTCTCGCTGAAAGAGATTCCCGGCATTGTGCTAGCGAAGGGGTCAGCGAAAAGACTGTTCTTCAATTGCGACGCGACCAAGGAGGAGCTCGCGGGCACAGGAGCGCTGCTGTATATCGAAGAAGGCGAACGCGCAGGTTTTCACAGGCGACCCACTTGCGCGTCTCGCGATCCGTGGTACGCAGTCGCGCGCGGAATGAAACCGGCTCCGTTGATCTTCCCGTCGAAGGTGGGCGAGCGCTGGCTGGTCGCGTTGAATCGCGCGGGAGTGTTTGAGGACAAAAAACTATACGGCATCTTCCCGGGCAGTGATGTATCGGAGCTCACACTGGCGGCGCTTCTCAACTCGACCTGGGCTCGCTATTACGCAGAGATAACCTGCCGCCAGATGACCGGCGCGCAAGCCATCGCAGACATCGATGTCGCCATAGCCGAGGAGATATTGATACCAGACCCGAGGAAGTTGGAGGCGACGATCAGGCGCGAGCTTGAATCCGCGCTGAAGACCATTGCGCGCCGTCCAGTGCTGTCGGTTTTCAGTGAAGCAACTTCTTCAGATCGCCGCAGACTTGATGGCTTGGTGCTTGAAGCGATCGGATTCGCCGACAAGTCGGAGCGAGAGGATGTGCTCGATCAGTTGCGCGACGCAGTCATCGAAACAGTGAGGAACAGGCTGGTTCGGTCATGCAACGGGAAGGATTCTCGCGCGAACCATGCTTAGAGAATCTAGATTCCCATTGTTTGTCGCGCATTACAGTCCGCCCGCGACCTCGAGCACCTGACCCGAGACATAGTCGGAAAGCGGAGAAGCGAAGAACAAAACTGCGCCCGCTGCCTCTTCCGGCGTGCCGCCCCGACCCATCGGGATCAACTTGCCCGTTAAGTCTAGCCGCTCGGCGGGGATGCCGATCGCGATTTCAGCCTCGCCGCGACGAATCGTCTCGCCCTTCTCTTTCGCCTGAGTGAGCCGGGTTTCTATTCGCCCGAACGCAACCGCGTTGACTTGTATGTTGAACTGCCCCCATTCACGCGCCGGAGTCTTTGTTAAACCGATCACCCCGGCTTTGCCCGCCGAGTAATTCGATTGACCAGGATTGCCTCGCGTGCCCGAGGTCGAGCTTATGTTGACGATCTTGCGGGCGTGCGCGTCGCCGTGTTCGGCCTTCTCGCGCTTAGCAGTTTCGCGCAGATAAGTTGAAGCAGCGCGGATGATCCGGAACGGCGCAGTCAGGTGCACGGCCAGCACCGCATCCCATTGCTCGTCAGTCATT
>DATFWM010000567.1:0-4746 GCA_035259295.1 Blastocatellia bacterium
TCACGTCAGCCCACGCCCAGTCGCCGTGCACCTTCAAATAATAAAATTTGAAGACCACCTTTTGATCGCCGCGTAGAGCGTCTATTATCGCTTTGCGCTCGGGGCTTCCCGCGGGCGGCGTGTAGGCTTTCGAGGCTGGACCGTTATCGCTTTGCGTGTTGCGGCCGGACAGGCGAACAAGCGTGCGACCTTCCAATCCTTCACAACATATCACTAATAGAAAACTCACCACCAACCAGATTCTCGACATCTTGATCATAAGTCTCCTGTGTCACCGCCTCTTGAACGGCGTTTTCGACAGCAGAGCCAAGCGTTTGCCATCCCACTTGTAATAATAAATCCCTTCGCTCTTCTCGTTGGGCGCGCCGCTGACGATCAGCAAACGGCTATCGATGCGAAATTGAATCGGCTCGTCAGGTTCTCCGGACTGACCTTCTACGAAGGCTCGAGGCCCAACATAAAACGAAGGCATGAACACGGCGCCTGTCTTCGCGTCGACGACCGCGAACTGCGCGCATCCGGCGCCGCAGCCCCACTGAACGATGGTATAGTGGCCGGCAAAATTGGGTCCCTCGCGTGCGCCTTCTCTGATTACGGTCCGATATCTTCGCGCTTCACGTGTCGAGAGCCTGACCGCGGCAGGGCTGCCTTTGAACTGTTCCTTCACAGGAAGGTCTTCGAAGCTCGGCGTCTTAGCCTGTCGATTACCTGAGTGCAAAGCAGCATTCTCGCACAGCGCTGAGCTGGCGCCAGAGATTGTAAACAGCGTCATGATGCAAACGACTGAAACTACTTTCTCCATCTGCTTCTCCTACCAGAGCAACTTGGGCGCTGATCGCAATTCACCTGCTGGGCTTGGGATACAGCACGAATCTCAACTTTCGCTTCCCGTCTGCCGACTGCCAGGTTCCTGAGTATACTCCGCCGCGACCGAACCTGCCTGCAAAGAACCCTGTCGTCTGGTCGTCCGTCTTTTCTTCTAACTCAATGACGGGGTGGTCAACCGCGCCTGCGATTCCGAGCTCAACTACTTCTCCGACTGCCATCGCGTCGTAGGCCCCGGTGACCTGAATATGTCGTTGCTCTTTCGCATAGAAATAGTGCCCCGTGTAGCGTGTCCCTCGTTGATATGTTTCGCCGTTGTTGGTCTCCATAATCGGCGATTCGGTCAATCGCATCTGAACTTTCAGCTTTCCGATTGTCCCGGAATAATCAGTCGTCTTCTTCGACTTGGCTACCAATTCGACCGGCTGAAGCACTATTGTTGCGAGAGCCAAAAGAGCTAGCAATACTCGTTGCATCACCATTGCGTGTCTCCTTAAAGTTGCGATCCGTCTGTCTGACTCAATCTCAGTGAACAAAGCACATTTGAGTGCCGGCTCCACACCGTCAACGTCGTCGCATCGCGAACGCGAACTCAGAATCCACCACTGAATCTTCAGTGCGCCGGATTGTACTCCGGGTCGAGACAGAGCGAAAGCTCTGCTCCGGCTAGCCGGGCTGGATTCCGAATCCCGATCGTGCGATAATGCCGCTTACGAGAACCCTACGAGGGCCGCGAGCCCCGAAGCGGCATTCCCAGCCCGCACAGGAAAGGACCAGACGAACATGAAATTCGGCGTTGTGATGTTTCCCGGTTCCAACTGCGATCACGACACCTACCACGTAGTAAGCAAAGTAATCGGCCAGCCCGTTGACTTCATCTGGCATCGCCAGAACGCGGTTGGAGACTGCGATGCTGTAATCTTGCCGGGTGGGTTTTCTTACGGCGATTATTTGCGGACGGGCGCCATCGCGCGCTTCAGCCCGGTTATGGGCGCGATCAAGGAGTTTGCCTCGCGCGGCGGTCTCGTGATGGGAATCTGCAACGGGTTCCAGATCCTGTGCGAAGCGGGACTGCTGCCGGGCGCATTGATGAGAAACAAAAACCTAAAATTCATCTGCGGCCATCTGAACATTCGCGTGGAGGCTACCAACACGCCCTTCACCAACCGTTGCCAGCGTGGGCAGGTGCTTTCGGTGCCGATAGCTCATGGCGATGGGAATTACTTTTGCGATGCTGCGACGCTTTCTGAGCTCCAGCGCGAGAACCGGATCATCTTTCGTTACTCGGATGAAAACGGGAAGCTGACCAATGACGGGAATCCGAACGGCTCGCTCGAATACATCGCGGGAATATGCAATCGCGATCGCAACGTGCTGGGCATGATGCCGCACCCGGAACGCGCAAGCGAGCAAGCGCTTGGCAGCAACGACGGCCGCATCATCTTCTATTCTCTGGCGGACACGCTCGCGGAGCTCGCAAAGGCCTCCTAGCTTGATAAGCGCTCGCTTCCTCAAGTAGCATATCGGTCAATCTTTTCCGCCTGCGTTGGAAACAGGCCGCGTACATGACCGAACCTGCCATCACTCCCGAACTCATTCGAAGCCACGGGCTTAGCGATGAAGAGTACAACCGAATAGTGGAGCTGCTGGGACGCGAGCCCAACTATACCGAGCTGGGCATCTTCTCGGTGATGTGGTCCGAGCACTGTTCCTACAAATCATCCAAGGTTCATCTTCGACGGCTACCCACGACGGGTGACTGCGTGTTGCAAGGGCCGGGTGAAAATGCCGGGGTTGTCGACATCGGCGGAGGGCTCGCCGCTGCGTTCAAGATCGAGTCGCACAATCATCCTTCGTTCATCGAGCCGTATCAGGGAGCGGCCACGGGAATCGGCGGAATATTGCGCGACGTGTTCACTATGGGCGCGCGACCGCTGGCAGCGATGAACTCGCTGCACTTCGGTCCGCTGACCGCCAATGAAAACGCGCCGCCCGAAGATCGGGCTGCAATCGCGCTCAATCGGTCGATAATGGCGGGGGTTGTGAAGGGAATCGGAGATTACGGCAATGCGTTTGGCGTTCCAACAATTGGCGGAGAAGTACGATTCTCCAATTGCTATTCGCGCAATCCGTTGGTTAACGCGTTCACCCTCGGCATTATGCGCAAAGAGCACATCTTCTATGGTCGCGCGTCGGGCGTTGGTAATCCGGTGATCTACGTCGGCGCCAAAACCGGGCGCGACGGAATCCACGGCGCGACTATGGCTTCAGAGGAGTTCGGCGAGGAGGCTCAGTCCAAACGGCCAACGGTTCAGGTCGGCGATCCATTTCTGGAAAAGCTGCTGCTCGAAGCGTGTCTCGAATCAATGCGGGCAGGTGCGATCGTGGGCATTCAAGATATGGGCGCGGCGGGCTTGACCAGTTCGTCGTGTGAGATGGGCTCGCGCGCAGGAAACGGCGTCGAGTTGGAAATCGATCTTGTGCCGCAACGCGAAACGGGAATGACGCCATACGAAATCATGCTCTCGGAGTCGCAAGAGCGCATGCTGATCGTCGCCGCAGCTGGGCGGGAGCGCGAGGTCGTCGACATCTTCAAGAAGTGGGAGCTTGATGCCGTGGTGATCGGTCGCGTCACCGATGATGGTCACTTGCGCGTTAAGAAGCGCGGCCAGATCGTTGCGGACATTCCTAATGCTGCGCTGACCGACGCGGCGCCCGTTTATCATCGCCCGATCAAGAAGCCGGAGCCCACGGTGAGGATCGAAGTAACGCAAGCTGAGTCGTCGATTGAAGCGCTCGAAGCGACGTTTATGCGAATCATCGCGCGGCCGACGATTGCCGCCAAGGAGTGGGTCTATCGACAGTACGATCACATGGTGCGCACCAACACGGTGGTGCTGCCCGGCTCAGACGCGGCGGTCATTCGAATAAAGGAGAAGCGGCGCGAGCTTGCGATGACCCTGGATTCAAACGCGCGCTACTGCAAGGTCGACCCGCGAGAGGGCGCTAAGCTGGTGGTCGCCGAAGCATGCAGGAATCTCGTCGCAAGCGGCGCGCGCCCGCTTGCGCTGACCAACTGTTTGAACTTCGGCTCGCCCGAACGCCCTGAGGTTATGTGGCAGTTCAGCGAAGTGATCGATGGGATGGCGGAGGCTTGCGCGGCGTTCGGCACGCCGGTCACCGGCGGCAACGTGAGTTTTTATAACGAGACCGACGGGCGAGGAATTCATCCGACCCCGGTAATCGGGATGGTTGGAATAGTCGAAGACCCACGACACATCACGACTCAATGGTTCAAGAATGAGGACCGCGCAATCGTGCTGTTAGGCTCCACTGCCAACGACTTGGGCGCAAGCGAGTACGCGGGCGCAACGCTTGGCGGACTGGAAGGAAGCGTGCCAAAGCTTGACCTCGATCTTGAGCGAAGAGTTCAAGAAGCGTGTCTGAAGATTATTCAAGCCGGACTGGTCGAATCGGCGCACGACTGTTCTGACGGAGGGTTGGCGGTCGCGATCGCCGAGTGCTGCTTCTCGAGCTATCGCCGCGAGGCTGTTGGGTGTGAGATAAATCTTGAAGGCGAGCTGTCAACGGCCGCGCTGCTGTTTGCGGAGACGCCCTCTCGAGTTGTCCTGTCAGCCGTGGATGGCAACGTCGATCGGATTATCAAGATCGCCGCGGAGCACGACGTCGCTGCAGGAGTAATCGGCCGATCTAGTGATGAGCGGTTGGTCATTCGGGTGAAGCGCGAGCGGGTGATCGAACGATCAGTCGATGAAATCGAAGCTGCCTGGCGCGGCGTGCTGCCGAGAATGCTCGAGATTCCATCAATAGTGGCTGCAGAAGAAAAATAGGAATGCAACCACGTAGTAACGAATTTATTCGTTTTCTGTTGGTTGTGAAACGAATGAAGTCGTCACTACG
>DATFWM010000568.1:0-6815 GCA_035259295.1 Blastocatellia bacterium
ATAGCTCCAGTGCGTTCTCGGAGGAGAGAGCGGTCTCGTGCGGGACGACTTCGACGTAGGGATTGACCTCACCGATGCGCTCTTTCGCTGAATCGAGCTTCGGGCGACCGACGTTTGAAGTTGAATGAATTATCTGGCGCTGCAGGTTTGTGAAATCGACCACGTCGAAATCAACCATGCCGAGTTTTCCCACACCTGCCGCTGCGAGATACAGCGCCAGCGGTGAGCCTAGTCCACCCGCGCCGATGCACAGGACCTTCGCGGCTTTTAGCTTTTTCTGACCTTCGAGCGCGACCTCGGGCATGATCAAATGCCGGCTGTAGCGAAGAATCTCGTCGCGATCTAACTCGACTGGGCGCTCTTCGACAACGGCAACACCTCCGGCGATTGACGGCACGATGCTTAACGAGTCGCCGCTCTTAATCGGCGTCGCATGCTTCTCCGAATAGCGAATATCCTCATCGTTCACATAGATATTCACGAAGTGTCGCAACTGTCCCTGGTCGTTATAGAGATGCTTCTTCAAATCCGGATACTTCTCGGTTAGCGCGTTCAACGCGTCTCCCACGGTGCTTGCGTCGACCGCTACCGAATCCGTTCCACCGGCGTAGTTTCGTAGCGCAGTGGGGATCAAGATATTCACTGACATAGGATCTCCTTCCAAACCGTCTTCTATTTCATCGCAGATTTTGATTGTAGAGTTAAGCCCTGGAAAAGCAAGCGGCGTCACGATCCTTCGATAATGATCTCTTCCTGCTCGAACCTTGTGTAGTCAGGCTTAGTGAACGAGTTCAGTGCGGCTGCTTTTCCATGCTCAACCGCTACAATTATATAGGATTCGCCGGGCCAGCACGAATGGTCGAGGTCGTAACCCGAAGGCGCGGCTGGATGATCTGGATGGGAATGATAATAACCGATGATCCCAAGCCCGCGATCGCGCGCGTAGCCATCCGCTCGCTTGTATTGTTCGGGTGTGATCAGGTAACGGGTCTCGCGCGAGTCTTGTCGCTCATTCTCAGCCGTATATGCTTCGACCAAGATGTTCGTTTCGTGCTCGTGACGGCCAAGAAGAAAACCGCAGCACTCGTGCGGGTAGGCTTGCTCGCCGTGTGCTCTGATTTGCTCCAGATGCTGTTGTTTGAGTTTAATTGCCACTTGGTGTTGATCTCCCATTCACAAGCTCACTTCATCTGCCGGCTTCACCGTGATCACGTGCGAGCCCGCATCGAACCCGTCCAGCAGCGCGTTGTGATGTGCAATGATCTGAGCCGCGGTCAAAAGCTTGTTGTCCACGGTCGTGTGAGCGTCGCCGATCAGGCTCACATCATAACCTAGACTAACCGCGCGACGGCTTGTCGTATCGACGCAGTATTCGGTCATACACCCGGTAATGATCAGATGCTTGATACCCCGGACCTCAAGCTCTCGCTGAAGTGTCGTCTCGAAGAATGAATCAGACGCGCGCTTATGAACGATCAGGTCGCCGTCTTGCGGCTGGATGTGGGGATGAATCTCCCACCCTCGCGAGCCGACCTCGAGAGGGTCTCCCGATTCGCCGTCGTGTTGAATGTAGATAGCCGGCACGTTAGCAGCGCGGGCTTTCGCTATGAGCTTGTTGAGCTGCCCCAAAACATCGCGAGCCCGATAGGCATGCAGATCTTCAATGATCCCAACTTGAACGTCGATGATCAGTAATGCGATGTCTTCAATTCCAGTTTCGCGCAATCTAATCCTGTCCTTTCTCTGACAATAGTAACTAAAGAGGACTTAAGATGAAATGAATCGCCAAGAATCTAGAGCCACGAAGACTTTATGACCACTTTCCGCACAATGCGACAGAAACTATCGCGAGGTAGTCGGTGACAGGTATGGGAAACTTGCCGCGTTTGAAGATATTACTTTTTTGCGGCGTAATAACCCGATCTGGTTCTGATGGTCAGGTCTTTCACACCCGAGGCGCTGAGTCGTTGTTCGGTCCGAGGATCCAGTTTGACTCTTAGACGTCGAAACTTCCCGTCCCGCGCTCTATTAGACGGCACAAACGACAAAGTGTATCGAGTCCTCAGATGGTTTATGAGCTCGATCAGTTTCTGCCCAACGCTGTCGTTGCCGCCATTCAAAACTTCGCCGCCCGTTATCTCAGCGTACTTATGAATGTCTCCACCTGCGCGTCTCCCCGGGAACCCTAAGAGCTTGGTGTCGGCCCGAATCAACAGATTGCGATTGATGACAACTCCGCAAACGACGACGCCACTCTCAAGCAGGAGCGACACAGCCTGTTCCTTTTGAAAGAACCTCCAATTGTATGCAGGAATCGTGATGTTGTCGGTGATCGTGATGATCACTCGGCGATCGCCGGGATTTGACGCTTCTTCAAAGTGAGCCGCGGCGCGATAGAGGGAATCGTGAAGAAGAATTCCGTTGTCTCCGAAAGCCTTGAAGTCCAATTGCCTGAGTGTCTCCGCTGCCGTGAACTTGTCCCTGGTGAAATCCTGAATGAGCCGCGTATCGTTTGCGGTGACAATGATCGCAACTTCGTCCTCTGGTTTCAGCGACTGCAAAGCTTCGAGGGCATTAGCTCGGAGTCTGTCGAGTGCGGAATACATGCTTCCGCTGGCGTCTAAAAGCAGCGCAACCGACAACGGAAGCTTGTCCTGACTGAACTGTTCAATCTGCTGCCTGACCCCATCTTCATAAATCTCAAAATCACCCTGCGTGAGACCGGCGATGGCGTGCTGTGACTTTCGATCGAAGACTTGCACGTCAAGAGCAACCAATTCCACGCTCAGCTTGATCGCGTCTTGAGAGGCTCTCTCCTTTCCCGATTGTGGATAAGCGGGATACGACGACAGCAAGATAAGAACGCTGACGAGACTAAGAAGTCTTAGGGCTCGAGAATTCATGTCCGGATTGTTGCCCGCTGGGATAGAACGAAGAGGAGCCACGTTCGTGCAGGAAAGTTTTCTAGAACTTCAGCGAGGGCGGTGCCAGTCGTTTGAAGGCGTAGCGATTCGGGACCGAGTCAGAAGGATGAACAAACGACTTCGAGCACCGTCTCAGCTAAGCCAGTTCACGAGCCAAGCTTTCGTCGACCTCGATCTCCAATCGCAGCAACGCCGCGCTGTAGGTCTTGCCTTGGGCATCGGTCTTCAGTGACAGCGTGCCGCCGCCGTCCAGGCTTTCGTGGAGGAGAAAATTCAACGCGTGAAGGTTGGGGATCTCGAACCGCTCTACGTCGCCGAGGCAGATTCCCTTGAAATGCTCCTTCACGCGCTCGGCCGTTACTTGCTCGACCAGTATCGGATAATACTCAGGTTTGTAAGCGATCAACCCGACGTTCGCGGTGTCGCCCTTGTCGCCCGACCGCGCGTGCGCCAGCTTTAGTAGTCTCACTCTTGGCATATCAAGCCTCGATGACTGAAATCTTCGCCTGAACTTCGCCCTTGGGAATGAGCGCAGGCCAATAAGCAACTATCTCCTCGGCCTTGGGCCTTCCCGCGCCAAACCCGGTTACCGTGGGAGGGCCGTTCAGAGCGAGTGGCGCAACCTCGCGGGTGAAGCGTTCGACCGCTCGTTTATCTTCCGATCGCACCGCGATTCTAAAAGCGACTTCAGCAATGTCTGGCGCCGGTGGTCCCGCGAGCGCGCCGTGGCAAGCGTTGACGCCCAGGAATTCGCTACGCATCTTCTCGAATCTCAATCCGAGCCGGTCCAACCTTTCTCTCAACACGCGCTCCGCTTTCTGAGCCTTCTTGTACGCGTCCGGCCACGCATAAACGAGCGAGCCGACTGCCTTCCAACCAGCCGAGTAGCTCACGCTAACTTTGTACATATCAGTCGCGGGCCGCCCTTTGATGCCGGAGAATCGTACGCGATCGTTTCCGTCCTGTTCGAGCTGGATGGTCGTGAAGTCGGCGATGCAATCGGGAGTAATGTACTCTCGCGGATCGCCCATCTCGTAAAGAAGCTGTTCCTTGATCGACGGAACGGTGATGCGGCCACCGGTACCTTCGTGCTTGGTAACGACGAACGTTCCATCAGGTTGAGCTTCGATGATCGGATAGCCGATGTCCGCCATGTTCGGAATCGTGTCCCAATCGACCAAGCAATTCCCGCCGGTGCATTGCGCGCCGCATTCAACCGTGTGTCCGGCAATCGTTCCTGCGGCTAGCTTGTTCCAGTCATCGCTTGCCCAACCGAACTCGTGTATCATCGGGCCGAGCGACAAACCTGTGTCGGTCACTCGGCCGGCGATAATGATCTGCCCGCCCTTGCCGAGAGCGTCGGCAATGGGCCGTCCGCCAAAGTACACGTTCGCGCTTTGAACTCGGGAGCGGACTGAAGCGAGCGGCTCGCCCGTGTCGAGGTTCTTCAGCTCAACGCCGCGGGCGACGAAGTCGTCGAGGCGATCCATTATGTCGTCGCCGGTGATGATCCCAATTTTGATCTTGCCGCCAAAGCCTTTGCGTCTTGTGACTTCGACTACGGCGTCGCGACAAGCTTCAGGATTCACTCCCCCGGCGTTGGCAACGACTTTGATTTTTCGTTCGACCAGGTCAGGCACGATCTCCGCGATCAGGTCGACGAAATCACGAGCATATCCTGCGCGCGGGTCGCGAGATCGCTGCTTCTGCATGATCGACATCGTGATCTCGGCCAGATAGTCGAGCGTGAGGTAGTCGATCGGGCCACGTCTGACCTGTTCGATCGGAGCTTGGAGCGAGTCGCCCCAGAAGCCTTGCCCGTTTGCAATTCGGATGGTTCTCATGTCATTCGCGGAATAGACCACAGATCAGGCGGATTTGACGGATTTGCACGGATCAGATCCGTGTCGATCCGTCTGATCCGTTTCATCCGTGGTCTATTCTCTAAACCTTCGGCACCGGTGGCGGAAGTTCTCGCGCCTCGACCTCGGATTGGAATCCCACACGCGCGTGACTGCCGTCGCAGAACGGTTTGTTCTCCGAGTGGCCGCAGCGGCAGAGCGAGACAACCTTGCGACCCGCGAGCCCAAATGTGTTTCCAGCGACGTCCTTTATGATTATGTTGTCGCCCATCACTCGATAAGGGCCGTTGTTGTTGACTATTATGACTGTATCGGTTTGATCACTCATTGATTGCCTCCACTGAGAATACTTACGCTAGCCGATCATTGTAGCGCAGGGGATGGTTTCCCAGAAAGTTGTGTCCGCGAGCGGCGAATCCATTTTTACTTTTGCGAGCCCAAGCAATACAATGCCCGCTCGTCCGAACCGATATGGCTCAAGCTCAGCCAACACAAGAAGGTCTCATCAGAGGCATCCGCCGTTGGGACCTGATCGCCGTCGCCATCAATGCAATCATCGGCGCCGGCATCTTCGGATTGCCGTCGAGGGTCTATGCCCTGATCGGCTCCTACAGCCTCATCGCGTTCGTCGTCTGCGCGATCGTCGTAGCGCTTATTATCCTCTGCTTCGCCGAGGTAGGCAGCCGGTTCGGGGAGACCGGCGGGCCTTATCTTTACGCGCGCGAGGCGTTCGGCTCGACCGTCGGGTTTGAAGTCGGATGGCTAATGTGGCTCGCGCGATTGACCGCGTTCGCCGCGAATTGCAACCTGCTCGTTGATTATCTGGGCTTCTTCTGGGCGCCGGCCACTACGCATTACTGGCGAGAAGCGATCATCGTCGTTGTTGTCTCGGCGATCGCCGCAGTGAACGTCATCGGCGTGCGTGATGCTTCGCGCGTCACGAACATTTTCACAGTGGGAAAGCTTATACCGATTATTCTATTCATCGCGGTGGGATTGTTCTTTATCAACTCGGGAAATTACTCGTTCGGCGCGCGTCCGGCTTACGGCGCGTTCTCTTCCTCGGTGCTGATACTGATCTACGCGTTCTCGGGGTTCGAGATGGCAGCGATTCCCGCGGGTGAGATCCGCGATCCTCAGCGCAATCTCCCGATCGCATTGCTCACTGCGATCGGTGTGGTGGCGCTGATCTATGTTTCAATCCAAATCATCTGCATCGGAACGTTGCCTGCGCTGGCAACGTCCGCGCGACCCCTCGCCGACGCCAGCGGAGTTTTTTTGGGCAGAGCTGGCGGTGCAATTATCTCCGCCGGTGTGGTTGTCTCAATTGTCGGTAACCTCAACGTCATTATACTTTCAGGATCGCGTTTGCCGTTCGCGATGGGAGAACGAGGTGAGCTTCCGAGATTCATCGCCGCCACTCACAGGAGGTTTCGCACGCCGCACGCTGCGATTCTGATTACGTCGGCGGTTGTACTCGCGCTCACGCTGTGGAGCACCTTTGCGCGACAGGTCAATTTGAGCGTTATCGCGCGGCTGCTCTCGTACAGCGTGACCTGCGCGGCGTTGCTCGTATTTCGATATAGAAAGAGCGCAGCCCCTGCTCGGTTCAAAGCGCCGGCGGGTGTGGCGGCAGCGGTTGCCGCGCTTTTGCTTGCTGCCTGGTTATTGTCGAACGCCAGTTGGCTCGACGCTCGCGATTCGGCAATAGCGGCAGGGCTGGGGTTGTTGATATACGCTGCTTACACGCTCACTCGACGCGGTCGTCGCACTGCTGGGCCCATTGCTTGATAGCCGAAAGAGCGTTCCGCTATACTCCTTCGAGCCTGTTACGGAGAAGTCGCCTAGAGGCTGAGGGCGGCGGTTTGCTAAACCGCTATAGGGGCGTAAACCCCTATCGAGGGTTCGAATCCCTCCTTCTCCGCCATTCTTCCAGCAGCTCTCAGAGCCTCGATCCGGAGTCGGGGCTCTTTGACTCGCCGATTGGCCCTCGTGAACAACTGGGTTTCCCGCGCCACTGCCTTTTTTT
>DATFWM010000569.1:0-8240 GCA_035259295.1 Blastocatellia bacterium
AAAGGAGGAGAATCATGAGACCAGAAGTCAGAAATCAGAGAACAGAAGTCAAAAGGCGGAAAGCAGAACCCAGAAGTAGGACGTCGGAGGTCAGAGGTCGGAGGACAGAGATCAGCGGTCAGAGGTCGGAGGTCAGAGATAAGAACTTGGACTCAGTGATTGAGAGAGCTTTCGCAAAGGCCATCGCTGAGCACGGCGATCTGGGGCTGGCATACGAAGTCTTCGCCGCAAAGCTGTATTCAGTCATGGGCAAGCCAGCGAAGCGTCCACTCGCGAATAGCCGTGCGAACAACAATCGCTCGAACGGCACGCAAGAGATGACGGCAAGTCCATTTCTGACATTCGCACCGATGATCTGTATCTCACAACCGCCTGCGCTTGTGGCAGCAACCGCGCCTGGGAGCGGTTTAAGGCGTTGCATGGCCGACACATCGCCAATGTCGCGCACTCAGTGTGTTCAACCCATCAGCAAGCGCGCGATTTGACTGACAACATGATCGCGTATCTCTATTTTGGCGATCGGTCAGAGCACAGCCGCATTGCTACTTACGACGGGGCCGGCTCGCTACACTCGTGGGTTGGGAAGGTGACCAGGAATCAGGCGATCAACCGGAACTACGTTCCGGTAACCGAGGTAGTGCCGCTTGATTCTTTGCGCAATGCGCCAAGCGATACGGCGGCAGGCGAGTTGGAAGCCGCGGCCTTGTTCAAGATGAAATACGAGAGAGCGCTGACCCGTTCGTTCAAGACAGCGGCGGACGAGTTGACCGACCGCCAGAGACTTGTACTCGCTCTGCGTTTCGAGGATGAGATGTCGGTTAACGAGATCGCGCAATTGATTGGAGTGCATCCCGCTCAGATAACACGCAACGTAAGGCAGGCCCAAGAGAGTTTTCGACAGTCGGTCCTAATGCATTTCGCAACTGAACATTTGCTGAACGAAGCGGGCATCAAGGAATGTCTTTCGGCAGCCGTCCACCAGGGAGCCTGGCCGAATTTCCTGATTCGGTTAGCAGCATTGGCCCACGCAGCTTGACGATTCAAACAAGAACCGGGGCGACGCCGATACAGGTCTGAAGCGATTCGATCACGCGATGCTTGACGTCTTCGAAGCTCCCCTCAATGCGCAGGCCAGCGGCGTTTCGATGGCCTCCGCCGCCGAATCGCTCGGCAACTTTTGCCATGTTGAACTTGCCCTTTGACCGCAAGCTGACTCTGTAAGCGTCCAGCGACACTTCCTTGAAGAAAGCGACCGCTTCTACCTCGCCGATCGACAGCGCGTGATTGGCTATGCCGTCGGCGTCTTCTTCGGAAGCGCCCGCTCCGTTCATCATCGCGCGATCCATCTTGACCCAGGCTATCCGGCCCGACTCATCCAGTTCAATATTCGAGAGCACCAGGCCCAACAGTTTGATCTTCGCAAACGAGTTCGAGTAGAAGAGGGCTTGCGAAATGCGTGCGGGCTCGACCCCTCGGCGCACAAGCTCCGACGCGATCTTCAGAGTCCGTTCCGTTGTATTCGAAAAGTGAAAGCTTCCCGTGTCGGTAAGCAAAGCGGTGTAGATGCACTCGGCAATTTCTTTGGTGACCTCGACCCCCAACGCCTTGCAGAGGTTGTAGATCATCTCACCGACCGCGGCGGCAGTCGAATCAACCCAATTCACGTCGCCGAAAGGAGGAGTGTTTGAATGATGGTCGATGTTGACGACAAACTGATTCTTGAGTCGAGGCAGACCGGGCCGCTCCACGTCGCCGCACTCGATGACAAACGCGGCATCGTAACTCTCAGTGACGTCGTCCTGCACGATCACAAGATCCGAACCGGGCAGAACGTTGTAAGCGGGCGGCACTCGGTCGCGCAACACCACGTCCACCTCTTTGTTCAATGCCCGCAGCATCCAGTAGAGCGCAAGACCCGAACCCAATCCGTCACCATCCGGGCGGACGTGAGAAGTGATCATAAAATGTTGGTTTTGTTCTATAAGCTGTACAACTTGACTAAGCATACTGGGCGGTTTGCAGCCGGTCCGATTCTATACTTCCGGCTCCGGGACCCTCTCTACCTCCTGGCTGAGCAGTTCTTCTATTCTGGCGGCTCTCAGATCGGCGTCGTCGTAAACGAATCGCAGCTCCGGCGTGTGTTTCATTCGGAGCACAGCTCCCAGTTGATGGCGAATGAACCCGCCAGCATGTCTGAGCGCCTCGAGCGAACCCTTTATTTCGTCTTCTGTTCCAACCATGCTGACGTAGATCTTTGCGTTTCGCAGGTCCGGGCTCAGCTTTGCATCGGTGACCGTAACGAATCCGACTCTGGGATCCTCGACTTCTCCTGCGATGATCAGGCTGACTTCTTCCTTGATCTGTTCAGCGAGCCGTTCAGCCCTTCTCCCCGGCATTACATCCCCTAGGTCAACTATCGAGGTGAGAATCAAACTAGACATCCTAAACGGAAACGACCGAACTTGCAACCAAATTGATTTCCGATTTTCGATTTGGGATTCTTAGATTCTGGATAGGGCAGATTTCGAATGTCAGGGACAGTCAATCCAAAATCCAAAATCACAACTGGGTGGGGGCCACCTCTTCGATCGTGTACGCTTCGATCACGTCTCCGACTTTGACGTCCTGGAATCGCTCGATCCCGATGCCGCATTCGAATCCTTGCTTGACTTCGCTCACGTCGTCTTTGAATCTTCTCAGCGAATCAACCTTGCCTTCGAAGATGACGACGTTATCACGCAAGACGCGAGCGTTCGTCCGCCGAATCGTCCCGTCGGTCACGTAACACCCTGCAACCTGCCCCACTCGCGGCACTCGAAACACCTGGCGCACCTCGGCGTGGCCGGCGATGACTTCGCGCTTGGTCGCTTCAAGCAAGCCGAGCATCGCGTTGCGGATTTCTTCTTCGATCTTGTAGATGACCGTGTGGAGGCGAACGTCGACGCGCTCGGCTTCGGCGATTTCGCGCGCTCTGGACTCAGGCCGCACGTTGAAGCCGATAATCACCGACGCACGGTTCATGTCGTTTGACGAAGCTGCCGCGAGCATAACGTCCGACTCCGTAATTGCGCCTACGCCGGATCTGATGATGCGGATCTTGACTCGTTCAGTCGAGAGTTTATTCAGGCTGTCGCGAACTGCTTCAACCGAACCCTGCACGTCGCCCTTCAGAATGACGAGCAACTCCTTGACCTGGTTCTTGTCTGAAAAGAGTTGTTCCAATCCGCGCGCCGACGTACGAGCGATCGCCGCCTGTCTTGCCTGCATTTGACGCTGGGTGGCGATATGCTGAGCTTGCGTCGGGTCGCTGACCACTTGCAACTGATCGCCGGCGTGAGGCACGCCCTGCAAGCCGAGCACTTCGACTGGTGTTGACGGGCCTGCGCGTTCGACGGCGCGCCCGCGGTCGTCAAACATTGCGCGCACGCGGCCAAAGATTTGGCCCGCGATAAATGGATCGCCGATTTTCAACGTGCCCTGCTGCGCGAGGACCGTCGCGACGGCGCCGCGCCCGCGATCGAGTTTCGCTTCCAGCACGACGCCGCTTGCAAGACGATCAGGGTTTGCTTTCAGCTCGAGCAGGTCGGAGGTGAGGATGATCATCTCGAGTAAAGCGTCGAGGTTCTGCTGCTTCTTCGCGGAGACCTCGACCATCACTGTGTCACCTCCCCATCCGTCCCACAGCAAGCCGCGATCGGCAAGCTGTTGTTTGACGCGATCGGGTTGAGACTCGGGCTTATCGACCTTGTTGATGGCGACCAGGATTGGGACTTCGGCGGCTCGCGCGTGGTCAATCGCCTCGAGCGTCTGGGGCATTACGCCGTCATCAGCGGCGACGACCAGCACGACCACGTCGGTCACGCGCGCGCCCCGCGCACGCATCATCGTGAACGCTTCGTGGCCGGGCGTGTCCAGGAAAACGATCTGACGTTTTTGTTCTGGACTGTCGGGGTCGGGCACTTCGACCGAATACGCGCCGATGTGTTGAGTGATTCCGCCAGCCTCGCCTTCCGCGACGTGAGTCTTGCGAATGGCGTCAAGCAAAGAAGTCTTGCCATGATCGACGTGGCCCATCACAGTCACCACCGGCGCGCGCGGGACCGCGCCTTCTTCGCCCAATTCGATAAGCTTCTCTTCTTCGGTCTCGCTTATCATCTCCTCGAAGGGCACAAAGGTGACCTCGTAGCCGAATTCCTTGCCGATGTCCCTGGCGACGTCCTGATTCAAAGTTTGGTTTATCGTCGCCATCACACCACGTTGGAGCAGCAGCGGAAATACTTCTTTTGCCTTCACGTCTAGCTTTTCTGAGAATTCCTTGAGAGTGGTGCCTTCCACCAGCTTCAGCGGTCTCATTTCGGCGAACACAGGTCTGACTTTGGGCACCACGGTGCCGGGTCCTCGCATGTGCCGCGGAAGCTCGAGATGTTTTCCTTCCTCGTGACCGAACTCACCGGCGGGCCGCTTGCCTCGTCGTGTGCGCTTACGCGGGCGGCCGGTGTCTTGCGGAACGTAGGTGGTCCGAGTCCGCGGTGTCGGTGCGGGCGTCTCCGTAACTACGCCCGCATCTGTTGCCACGGTGCGGAGGCCGCCGGCACCCGGATAGACTCCCGCGCCAGCGCCAGTCGGGGTAGCGGATAAAGCAGCAGACGCGTCAGACCGGGGCCTCAGCACCCGCACACCCGAAGATGGTCTCTGAGCGGGCGGCGCCCCAGTGGTTTGAGCTGCTGCTCGCTCTGGAGCAGCGGCCTTCGGCTCCGCTTCCGCAGCAGGTTGAGCTGAAGGCGACGGAGGCGGCGCTTTCAGCACTCGAACTTTCGGCTTGTGCGGCTCGGGAGGTGCGGGGGCAGACACGGGCTCAGGCTGCGCTGCTACCTCAAGCTCGGGTTCCGGCTCCGGCTGGAGCGCCTCGGGTGCGGTCGTCTCGGGCTCGGGCTTCCTGGCGTGCTTGACCAAACGAGGGCCGACATGCGGAGCGGTCTTTTTGGGAAAGTATTTCTGCCGAATGCGCTCGGCGACCTCGTGCGGCACCGTGTTCGAAGGCACACTTACGTCTATTCCCTCGCGCCGCGCGTCCTCGAGAACCTTCTTGTTGTCGAGCTTCAGCTCTTTGGCGAGATCGTAAATTCGTATCTTCTGTTGTTGAATGGTCGGCATAGAACGTTTGAACCGCTGCCCGCTTCACAGCGACGGTTCGATTCGTCAGAAATCCTATTCGGTCGTGTGATCCTTTTCTCCATCAGTGACCTTCGGTTCGGAGGCCCGTGCCATTTCCGGCGCAGACTCATCCGCCGCTTCTGCGGCTGCACTCACGGCTTCCGATCCTGATTCAGTCTTTGAAACCTCTTCACTTGGCGCCTCCTCGTTCGCCAGCGCAGCAATCTTTTCGGCTTCAAACTTCACGTTTGCTTCGGCAACAGTTGCAGCATCGGCCTCAACCGTTACAGGTATTTCTTCCGCACTCTGTTGTTCCTGGATCGATGTCGCTTCTTCCGCCAACGACTCAGCGCCAATCTCCTCAGCCTCGAAGGTTCCCGGTTGCAATAGCTCCTCGGGGATCACTGGCACCTGGGCTTCCGCTGCTTCTGCGCTCGTAACTTCGGCGGATTCTGCCTCAGCAGTGGCCTCAGCTCTTGCCGCGGCCTCTTCAGCCTCGCGAGCCTCTCGCGCTTCGCGGATGTGCTTTTGGGCAATCAAGCGATGAGCTCTATCGAGAATCTCATTGGCCTGATCGAAGCTCACGTCAATCGCTTCGACGAGTTCATCAACCGATATAGCGGCGAGCTGATCGATAGTTTCGATGCCCCGATCCTTCAGCCGCTCAGCAGTGATCTGATCGAGCGCAAGGCTCTCGCGTATGTCGGTAAGCGTCGCTTCACCGCCGGCCATCACCGCTTCAAGCTGCGCAGCGGCAGCGCGAGCGGCTTCCTCCGCGCTGCGAATGTCAACGTGCCAGCCTACCAGCTTCGCCGCGAGCCGCACGTTTTGTCCCTTCTTGCCAATCGCCAGCGAGAGCTGGTCCTCGGGAACTGTCACTGTAAGCTTCTTCTCTTCGAAGCTGTTAATCTCGACCTTCGACACCTTAGCCGGCGAGAGCGCGTTAGCGGCGAACACCGCCGGGTCTTCGCTCCACTCGATTATGTCGATGCGCTCGCCACGCAGCTCGCGAATGATCGCCTGCACGCGCGAGCCTTTCATCCCGACGCAGGCGCCGACCGGATCGACATCGCGCTCGGTCGAGATCACCGCGATCTTCGCTCGGTCACCGGGCTCGCGAACGGCGGCCTTGATCTGGACCGTGCCGTCGTAGATTTCGGGTACTTCCATCTCGAACAGCCGTTTCAATAACTCTGGCGACGTTCGCGAAACTTCGACTTGAGGACCCTTGGTGTCCTTCGATACAGAGTTGATCACGACGCGGATCCGCTCGCCCTGGCTGAACGCTTCGGCGCGCGATTGCTGAGTCTTTGGCAACACTGATTCAATCTTCCCGAGGTCGACAATTATGCGTCCGCCCTCAAAGCGTTTGACAAACCCGTGGACCAACTCACCAACGCGATCAATGTATTCGTCATAGACGTTGTTGCGTTCGGCCTCGCGAACTTTCTGAAAAATAATCTGTTTGGCGGTTTGGGCGGCAATGCGGCCAAGTTCTTCTGTAATTGGGAATTCAAGCTGATCGCCGACCTCCGCGCCCTCGACGTCCGCCAGCCGTTCGTCCTCAAGCGTGATCTCAGTGGAGGGGTCTTGGACCTCGTCCACCACAGTCATCAACGCGAAGAGGTCGACTTCACCGCTCTCGGGATTGTAGCGCGCGTGAAAGTCCTGGCCGGTCTTGAAATGCTTTCGTGCCGCGGCCGCGACCGCTTCCTCCATAGCAGAGATGATGACCTGCGGGTCGATGCCTTTCTCACGGCTCAGAATGTCTATGGTCTGTGGAATCGGACTGGTTGACATAATTCCCTTCGGGAGTCATTGGTCATTTGTCATTGGTCACTTGTCGCTCAAACAAATGACCAATGACAATTGACAAGTGACTAAAACTCGTACTCAATATTCGCCTTTACGATCTGCTCGTAAGGTATCTCAATCTCGCCCCGGTCGTCGGCGTCAAGACGAACCTTCTCGTCGATCAGGCCGATCAGCTTGCCGTGAAAGTTTCGCTGACCGTTAATCGGCTCGGATGTCCTGAGCTTGATCCGACTGCCGGCGAAGCGTTCGTAATCCGCTCGCTTGTAGAGCCCCCGCTCAAGACCGGGCGACGAAACTTCAAGCATGTATCGATGCGCGACCAGGTCCTCAACATCCAACAACGTGCCGACTTGGTTGCTGACCAGTTCGCAATCCGCGTGACTAACGCCGCCGGGCTTGTCGATATAAATCCTCAACATAAAGTTGCCCGGAGCGCCGACCACCTCCCAGTGGACCAGTTCGAGTCCTTCGCGTGCGGCGACTCGCTCGATTATTTTGGCTATCGCCTCTCGGTCCAGCTCGATCATTGTCCCTAAAAGAAAAAGTGGGCCAAGCCCACTTCCCAGCAAGCAAAAAACATAATACCAGCCACACCGCGCTAAGGCAATAGCGCGATTGTATCTACAGTGCATCAATCAAAAGTCGGCGGCTGAATATCGGCTTCATTTGCGAAAAAGCCAGAGTGTATCCTCGATGAGATCAGGCTAGTTCGTTCTGTTTACCTCGCCCGTGATGGCCAGCGCCTGCTTGAAGCATTCGTTCGCTTTGTCATCGCGGCCCAATGACCGGTAGGCTTTGCCAAGATTATTCAAAGTGTTAGCCTCTCTCGCGCGATTCCTAAGTTCTCGAAAGATCGTCAACGCCTGCTCGAAGTACTCGATCGCCTTCTCGTGGCGGCCCATCGAGCCATAGACCAGTCCGAGATTGCCGAGCGCGCCCGCTTCGTCCGCGCGGTCCTTCATCTCGCGGCTGATTGCCAGCGATTGCTCGTGGAACTGGATTGCCGCCTGGTGATGGCCCAGCTTCTCGTTGGCATTGCCTAAACTTCCAAGAGTTGTTCCTTCGCCGGCTCGGTTTTTCACTTCGCGTTGAATCGCCAACGCCTGCTCGAAGTACGCGATCGCTTTCTGGGGCTGGCGAAGCCCCAGATACGCGTTGCCCAGGTTACCGAGTGTGTTTCCCTCGCCCGCGCGATTCTTGACCTCGCGGTGAATCGATAGAGATAACTCGAGATATTCAATCGCCTTCTCGAAACGATTGAGCGAGCGATA
>DATFWM010000570.1:0-3680 GCA_035259295.1 Blastocatellia bacterium
TTCGCAACTTGATTTCGTGCGCGCGCGACGGCGGAAATTATCTTCTCAACATCGGCCCTAAAGCCGACGGCTCGATTCCCGAAGAGTCGATCCGAATTCTTTCGAGCGTCGGCGCGTGGATGGACAAGAACGGAGATTCGATTTACAACAGCGATCGCTGTCAACCGAGACGTTCGAACTACGCGAGCTTCACGCGAAAAGGCAACACGCTTTACGAGCACGTTCATTTCTGGCCGGGCGACACTGTCGTCGTAGCGGGCTTGATGTCTAAGGTTAAATCCGCAAAGCTTCTTGCAACCGGGCAGAAAGTCAATTTCGCACAAGACCAGTTGCGCGTCCGTTTCACCGGCCTGCCCGAAAAAGCGCCGGACGACCCGGTGACAACGATCGCCATCGAATGTGAAAGCGAGCCAAGACAAGACAACATCTTCGTACGCAAAGAGCGAAAACGGGAACAGCCATAGAACCGATCAGACCGGCTTCGATGTCTGCGGTAGTTGCAGTGGTTCACTCTCTTGCGTCCATGACAAACCGCCAAACGAAACCTCTCCCAAACGTATTTTGTGAATCAAACAAGAGGAGAGTTCACTTATGAATGGCCAGTCGTGGAAGCGCTTCTTGGCAGTAGTTGTTCTGGGCATAACAGCTGAAGTGTTACAGGTTGCCGGGTTCGCCGTCGCTGTCAGTGATCCGGCGCAGAAAAGCCGAGTCAGAGCAGCTTCCGCGCAATGTGCAAGAATCTTCGGAGGCAACGGCGCTACGAGCCAATGGGTCTTCGTAGATCCCGCGGGCGATCTCGCATACAAGGCTACGCCGAACGGCGATCAAATCATGGACTTTTCATTCGCCGGCTATATGGGTGGCGGGGTTCGTATCCCGGACGTCAGTGCGCAGCGCGTCGTCAGCCCATCCGGAGGCGACGACACAGCAACAATCCAGGCTGCAATTGACGCCGTTTCGAGTATGAACCTCGCGAATGGCCTGCGAGGTGCGGTGCTTCTAGGGCCGGGAATCTTCAACTGCAGCAAGTCCCTGCAAGTAACCTCGAGCGGCGTGGTTCTCCGCGGGAGCGGCTCCGGAGCGAGTGGCACCACTGTCAAAATGATCGGAGAGCCGCACACACTTATTACAATTCACGGGGCAGGCACGTGGCAGACAGTCGGAAGCGGCGCCTCATTCACCGACTCATATGTTCCATCAGGAGCGACTTCCATCAACGTTAACAGCGCCTCGGGCCTCAACGTTGGAGATACGGTTCTCATCACTCGCCCGAGCACGCCTGCCTGGATCCATTTCATGGGAATGGATACCCTGGTTCGAGACGGTCAGCCTCAAACGTGGTTGAGTGGCAACATTCGCACCGATCGTGTTATCAAGGCGGTCGCGGGAAACAAGATCACGCTGGACGCGCCTCTGTCGGACTCCTTTGACGGTGGCTTACTCAATCCACCCGGAGGCTCTATTTCGAAATACAACTTTGCTGGCCGTATCTCCCAAGCCGGGGTCGAAAGCTTACGCGTAGTCGCGCCCCCGCTGGACGTCGATATTTCTGAACCGCAGTACGAACTGCTCAGCATGGATGCCGTGATTGACGGGTGGGCGAGAGACATTACCGCTGAAGATACGATCAACAGCGTCAGCATCGGTCGCACGGCGAAACAAGTCACGCTCGATGCGGTTAACATCAATCACAGCATCGATCATTCACGCAGCGACGCGCCCGCGGATTTCGCGATCACCGGCACGCAAGTCTTTCTTAATCGTTGTTCTTCAAAAGGAGAGGGGTCCTGGTATTTGGTCACACAAAGCCAGGCGACCGGTCCAAACGTCGCGCTGAACTTTTCAGCCGTTGGACATAAGGCTATTGAGCCACACCAGCGATGGGCCACGGGATTGCTGTTGGATAACTGTCAGATACCGGATGGCGGACTCAATCTAAAGAATCGGGGATTCGACGGCTCGGGCCACGGCTGGGCCATTGGTTGGGGCGTCGCATGGAACTGTGTCTCACGCACGCTCGTGATTCAACAACCGCCGGGATCTCAGAACTTCGCGATAGGTTGCACCGGCACGCCGCAGCGAGCTTCAATGCCCGGCGGCGACGGCACCTTGCTTCCGCAAGGCATTCTGGATTCTCAAGGAGCACCTGTTCTTCCAACAAGCTTGTACCTTGCCCAACTGTGTCAGCGCTTGGGCCCTCAGGCTCTCGCCAACGTTGGCTATGGAGCTCCAGCGCCATCGATAACAAGCGTGACCGTGTCGGGTAAGAATCTGGTGGTGTCAGGTCAGAACTTCGATTCAGGTGCCGTGTTGATGCTCGACGGTATTGATAGGCGAACTACACGACAAGATGCCGGCACGTTAATCGGCAGGAAGGTTGCGAAACAAATCCCGCGGGGCCAAACTGTCGCCGTTCAAGTTCGTAACTCAGACGGGCAGTCTTCAAACACGATCGCGTTCACCAGACAGTGAATGGACGGAGCAGGCGCCCCTGATCGCAACGCGGACTGAATGAAAAGAGTCACAAGTCTGAGTCTTTGTTGTTCCTTGGTCCTGCTGATCACCGAGCGGATCGGCGCGCAGGAGACCGTCGATCGCGTTGCGAATTCCGGGTCACCCCGCGTCTTCCTGCTTGACGGGAAGCAACTCGAGGCAAACCGAAGGCGAATTCGCCGCGGCGACCCAAGACTTGATCAGGCGCTCGCAACGCTCGAGAGCGACGCGAGAAGGGCGCTGACCGCAGACCCCTTTTCAGTTGCAAGTAAGAGTTCAACGCCGCCAAGCGGAGACAAACACGATTACATGAGTCAGGCTCCGTATTTCTGGCCGAATCCTAACACCGCCAATCATCTGCCTTACGTCCGTCGCGATGGCGAGCGCAATTCCGAGATCAACAGGTTTCCAGATCATCAAAGTATGGACAAGATGGTCAGCGCCGTGGAAACGCTCGCGCTGGCTTACTACCTTGAAGGCGACGAGTCTTACGCCGAAAAGGCTGCGCGACTATTGCGCGCGTGGTTCGTTGACCCGGCCACGCGAATGAATCCCAATCTCGAATACGCTCAGGCGGTGCCGGGAGTCAATACTGGGCGCGGCATCGGTCTGATCGAAACTCGCGGACTCACTCGCGCGGTTGACGCGATAGGGTTGCTGGCCGGCTCGAAAGCCTGGACCGAATCCGATCAAAAGAATCTCGAAGCATGGTTTACAAAGTTTCTCCAGTGGATGCTGGAAAGCAAGAACGGCCGCGATGAAGAAGCGGCGAAAAACAATCACGGAACTTATTACGATCTGCAGGTTGCGTCCTTCGCGCTCTTTGTGGGCAAGAAGGAACTTGCCACTCAAGTTCTGGAAAGAGCAAAACAGAAACGCATCGCGGCTCAGATCGAGCCTGACGGGCGCCAACCGCTCGAGTTGGCACGCACGAAGTCGTGGAGCTACAGCGTTGGCAATCTGGATGGCTTAATGCTGCTGGCGGTGCTAGGCGGGAGAGTCGGCGTGGACCTGTGGAGCTATCACGCGGCTGACGGGCGCAGCATCCGCCAGGCGTTGAATTACCTCGTCCCGTTTGCGCTCGGCGAAAGGAAGTGGCCTTACAAACAACTTGGCGCATGGCCGCCTCAAATGTTGTTTCCGTTGATGCGGCGCGCCGCGGCCAGGTTTCAGGACGAGCAGCTTCG
>DATFWM010000571.1:0-4946 GCA_035259295.1 Blastocatellia bacterium
TTTGAAAGGCGTGCGCCTGGTTGCCTGCGCACACATCACCACCGAAACCGCGAACCTTGCGCGCGCGTTGAAAGCGGGCGGCATCGACGCGGTGCTCATCGCTTCAAACCCGCTTTCGACTCAAGACGACGTCGCCGCCGCGCTTGTCGTCGAGTACGGAATTCCGGTCTACGCGATGAAAGGCGAGTCTACTGAAACCTACAACAGGCACGTTCGAATGGCGCTCGATCATCAACCTGACTTGATTATCGACGACGGCTCGGATGTCGTCGCGACGATGGTTAAGGAACGACCGGAACTGATGGGCAAGATCATCGGCACGACGGAAGAAACGACGACGGGGCTTGTCCGTCTGCGCGCGCTCGAGCGGAGCGGGCGGATGACCTGGCCGACCATTGCGGTGAACGACGCGCAGACCAAACACTTCTTCGACAACCGCTACGGGACGGGACAGTCGACGCTTGACGGTGTGATTCGTGCGACGAACATTTTGCTCGCGGGCCGAACGCTCGTCGTTGTCGGCTACGGCTGGTGCGGCAAGGGCGTTGCAATGCGCGGGCGAGGCTTGGGCGCAAACGTGGTTGTGTGCGAGGTCAATCCGATCCGCGCGATCGAGGCGGTGATGGACGGCTTCCGGGTTCTTCGGATGGAGGAAGCCGCTTCGATTGGCGATATTTTCATCACGGTCACCGGAAACCGCCACGTGATCGATGCCGAACACTTTGCGAAGATGCGCGACGGAGCGATCGTCGCCAACTCCGGTCACTTCGATGTCGAGTTGAATCTTGTAGCGCTTGGCGAGATGAGCGAGTCGCACGAGCAGCTTCGGCCTTTCGTCGAAGAGTACAAGCTGAAGAAGTCAGGCAATCGAATCATCGTTCTTGGCGAAGGGCGCTTGATAAATCTTGCTGCGGCCGAAGGGCATCCAGCGTCAGTGATGGACATGAGTTTCGCCAATCAAGCGCTGTCCTGTGAGTACCTGGTCAAGAATCAAGGCAAGCTGGCACCCGGCCTGCACCTTCTCCCAGAAGACGTCGATATGGAAATCGCGTCGCTCAAGCTTGACGCGATGGGGATCAAGATAGACAAGCTAACGCCTGAGATGATCGAGTATATGGATACCTGGGAGGCTGGAACTTAGGGTGTAGTGTCGCGTTTGCCATTGAGGAGACAACGATGGAGAGCGAGCACACTTATGAGCCCGCACCAATCCCGCGAAAGGGCTTGGCAATAACCTCACTTGTCCTCGGCATAATTGGCCTCCCGACTCTTGGACTGTGTTTTGTGGGAGGGATTGGCGGAATTCTGCTCGGCGTGATGGCGTTAAACAAGGTCAAGTCAGATCCCGCGCGTTACGGTGGAAAAGGGATGGCAATCGCCGGCATTATCACGAGCGCAGTTTCCTGTACGCTCGCGATTCCTGGAATCATTGCTGCTATCGCCATCCCAAACCTAATCAAGTCTCAGCAGGCCGCGCACGAAACCGCGGCGCTTAACGAAGTGCTTGCGATCGGCAGGGCACAGGTGCAGTACTCTGTGACCAAAGGACATGGCAAGTATACAGATCTCCGCACTCTGAATGCGCAAGGCCTGATCGATGCAACCCTGGCCTCTGGTCAAAAGGGTGGCTACGAATTCACGTCCGAGCCGGTAGTCTCCGGTTCCCAGTCGATGTTCGATACGACCGCGATACCGGCAAAGGTTGGCACGTTCGGATCTGGTAACCGCTCATTCGGCTCAAACGAGACCATGATAGTCTACGAAGCCGAAGGAGCTGTATTGCTTAAGGCCACTCCGACCGATAGAAGGCCGGCAGGTGGGACTCCCGTCGAATAGCGTACTTCGACGCCTGGATGGAGGAACTGGTCGCCTATCTGCGCCCTTATCTGCTTGCGAACCACGCGCTGAATATCCTTTACGAATGTAAGGATCGCTTGGAAGGCATCGCGAACGTCAGCAGACGACAGTTTCAATTGTTTACCAATTGTCACCGGACATTGGCACAAGGCCGACGCGCCGTTACCTCACTTTTTGTCCGCCAACAGAAGTTCCGGAACGCGCTATCGATGTCACCGAAGATAAGCAATGGACCTCCCTTTCGCTATCTAGAGCCATCCATATGCCGCGACTCGAGCCGAACATACTCTCGCAGCTCCTTCATCAACTCCGCGAACATTGGCGGCGTCACCGACTGAGGGCCGTCCGACCAAGCCTCTTGCGGGCGAGGATGCACCTCGATAATCAAACCATCCGCGCCGACCGCAACCGCAGCTTTGGCCGTCGGACGCACCAAACTCCTGCGGCCGGTTGCATGCGAAGGATCGACAATCACCGGCAAATGGGTCAGCTCATTCAGCAGCGGCACTGCGGCCAGGTCCAGTGTGTTGCGAGTGGCGGTCTCGAAGGTTCGAATGCCGCGCTCGCACAGAATCACCTGAGGGTTCCCGTGCGTCGCGATGTATTCCGCCGACAACAACAGCTCTTTGATAGTTGAGCTCATGCCGCGCTTGAGCAGCACCGGCCGGTTGACGCGACCTAGCCGCTTGAGCAACGCAAAGTTCTGCATATTGCGCGCGCCGACTTGAAGTATGTCAGCGTACTCGGCGACGACTTCGGTGTCTTCGGTCGTCACCACTTCGGTCACGATCTTTAGCCCGGTGCGCTCGCGAGCCTCCGCCAACAGCTTGAGGCCTTCGACTTCCAAGCCCTGAAAATCATACGGCGACGTGCGCGGCTTGTAGGCGCCCCCACGCAGCACTTGAGCCCCGGCCTGCTTGACGGCTTCGGCGGTTTCCATCAACTGCTCGCGGGTCTCGACCGAGCAAGGGCCGGCCATCACCACGAACTGTTTGCCTCCGATTTCCAAGTCGCCCACTTGCACGACCGTTCGTTGAGGCTGAAGCTCGCGGCTGACGATCTTGTAAGGCTGCAGTATCGGCACCACGTCCTCGACTCCCGGAACCGAGCGCAGATTTTGCAGATGGTCTTTGTTGTCGCCGTGACCTACTGCGCCGATGACGACCCGCTCTTCGCCGCGGATCAAATGAGGCTTGTAGCCGTAACGGCGAATGCTCTCACAGACTTCTTGGATTTGTTCTTCGGTTGCGTTGGATTTCATTGCGATGATCATTGGTGAATCTCCTAAGGCTGAAACTTTGTTCGTGATCCGTGATGCGTGATCCGTGATCCGCGGCTGTAAAGACGGTTCCGCAGATCACGGATCACGCGTCACGGATCACGTATCACGGATCACTCCTTTGATAACTCCCTAACACACGCACGCTTTCGGCCAGCTCGGTCAAATGCGCGAGCGCTCGCTCCACTCGCGGATCATGCTGATCGCCAATGAGATCGAGATAGAACGAGTACTCCCACGGGCGACCTTCGATCGGGCGAGACTCGATCTTGGTAAGATCGATATCACGCAGAGCAAACGCCGCGAGCGAGCGAAACAGCGCTCCCGGTTGATTGGAAACGCGGAACACGATCGAGGTCTTTCGCTCGCTCGCGGATGTTATCGGTTTGATCGAATCCGCCTGGTCCGGTCGAGCAAGGAGAAGAAACCGTGTGAAATTCTGAGCGTTGTCCTCGATACCCTCGGCGATCACTTGCGCTCCGTAGGTCGCTGCTGCTGTCGCTCCGGCGATCGCCGCATCGCCGCTTGAGCCGCTTTCGACAATCATCTTCACGCTGCCTGCGGTGTCGTAAGCGGAAACGACCTCGATTTGAGGATTAGCTTTTAAGAATCTTTCACACTGAGCGAGCGCAACCGGATGCGAATGAACCCGTCGAACGTCCGACAGGCCGACGCCGGGAAGCGCGATTAGATGATGAATTATCCTCAGGTTGGTCTCCCCGATTATCGTCAAGTCGTGCTCCATCAGCAGGTCATAATTCTTGTGCACGGAACCAGCGAGACTGTTTTCAATCGGGGCCACAGCGCAATTGGCGGCGCCTTCTGAGACCGCGTCGAATATCTCTTCAAACACTCGGCACGGCATCGTTTCAATGTCCGGGCCGAGAAGCTTGCGCGCGGCGTCTTCGCTGAATGCGCCTCGCTCGCCTTGATAAGCTGCAGTGATCGGGTTGGGCATCAATTCTTCTCCCAAAAAACTTGAGGCCCGCTGCCTTCGTCGGAAGGAGCGGGCCTCAGAAACTTCGCGATTTGAGTTCGGCTAAACCATCGCGCCCCCCGCTCCCGTTTGGGTGCTAAAGCTAAAGAAGTTAAACGAGAAGCTAAATCTCGTCGCGGGGTCAGCTTTTGGCGCGTTGAAACTCATTCGATCTCCGACTTTCTTAAGCTAGGCGGGCATTATCCGCGACAGAGTCCAAATCTGTCAAGTGGTATTCCTGAGGCTATCGCCGGGTCTCAAACGCGCGCCGTTGGCGAAGTCGCGCGCGGACATTCGGCGTTTGCCTTCGACTTGCAGTTCTTCGATTCGCAACACGGTCGGGCGTGCGCACGAGATCGTCATTCCCGATTCATCGATCCTAAGAATTTTGCCGGCTTCGACAGCGTCTGGCGGAACCGGTTCGGAAACTTCATGCGCTCGCCAAAAGATCAGCCGCCCGCCGCGAAAATCTGTGTAGGTGCCCGGCCAAGGTTGAAACGCGCGCACGCGGTTGGCTATTTCACCTGCGGTCATTCGCCAGTCGATCAAGCCGTCTTCCCTTTTGAGCATCGGCGCGTAAGTCGCTTCGCTGTCGTCTTGAGGCGCCGGTTTGATCTCATCCCGCTCGATTCGCGAAAGCGTTTCTGACAGAAGCTCGGCTCCCAATCGCGCGAGCCTTGCTGAGAGCTCCGGCGCCGTTTCGCCGTTACCGATCGGGATCGCCCGCTGCGCCAGGATCGGGCCGGTGTCCATTCCCGCGTCCATCTGCATAATTGTAATTCCAGTCTCACTTTCGCCCTTCGCAATTGCCCAGTTGATCGGCGCCGCGCCGCG
>DATFWM010000572.1:0-5198 GCA_035259295.1 Blastocatellia bacterium
TATGAACGAACTGGAAATACTCGGCCGGCTTGCAATGTCTCTGGTGTTTGGGATGATCGTGGGGATTGAACGCCAGTGGCATCACAAGAACGCCGGAATCAAGACGAACACGCTGGTTTCGGTGGGCGCGACTGCCTTCGCGCTGATCTCGCTTCGCGGGTTCGGACCAACCAACAATCCAGCGGCCATCGCAGCGGGCGTTGTGACCGGAATCGGCTTCATCGGCGCGGGCGTCATTATGCGCCGTGGCGGAAGCGTTCAGGGCATAAACACCGCGGCCACCTTGTGGGCGGCCGGAAGCATGGGCCTAGCCATCGGCGCGGGCTATTATCAACTTGCTCCGGCGCTCCTGGTCACCATCGTGATCATACAGGTAGCGTTGCGGCCCTTGTCGTCTGCGATCAACAAACGTTCGGGGCTGATCAGCGCGCTGGTCACTTATCATCTACGTGTAACCTTCCATCCGGATGCGGCCAACGCAGTTCGTGCCGCCTGGTCCGACTTCGCGGCCCGTAGCGGCGTGTCGGTGATCAATTACAGCGAGTCACAGGCTGGCGCCTTGGAATCGGCTCTGGAAGCCTCTTTCGGCCTCTCCGAGTTACGGGCTAGCGAAATGAATGCGCTGACCCAGAAACTGGCGGGCACTCCCGGAGTCACCAAAGCGGGCTGGTCACAGGAAACAACCGAGGAGCCTGAATGAAATCATCCCGTAGGACGATGCCTCGTCTGACTGGCGACGATTGTAGTGTCAAATTTGTTATGTGGGAAGAATCAGGCAGATGATCAGCGTTGACGGGCGAGAGTGTTGGACGCTCTTCAATAATGGTGCGCGCAACACCTATGTCACATGGGGAATCAGGCCGATACCTGACCAAGAGAAACTCGACCTGTCGAATTACCCCGAAGAGTTCGTCGAATTCTAGAAACCGGTATCTTCTTTACTTCCGCTCTGAATCCCTTGCCGCGACGTAGCCTCGCTTCGTTTTAACCACCAACCGTTCATTGCTGCGTTGAACCCTCGGCGCAAGATCAAGCTTGAGCTTGCGGAAGCTGCCGTCGCGCTTTCTGTTGGTTGACACAAACCCAAGGGTGTAACGCGTGCGAAGATGATCGATCAAATCGTTGAACGTTCGATCCAGATTCTCAGGCTTGTCGCTGAGCACTTCGCCGCCCGTTTCATCTGCGAGTTGCTTCAGGTTGGAGCTCTTCGCTTTGAACAACCCGCCGACGCCCGCTGCCGCGATCATAATTCCGTTCTCGATCCGCTGACCAGCGGTCTTCGGTATGATCCCACACACAACGCTTCCCGATTCGAGCACTGCCATGCGCGCCCGCTCCGGCGATGGTCCCGCGCAGTCGAAATAAGTCGTTATGCCGGTAATCATAATGATCACGCGACGGCCGTCGGGATTCCCTGCCCTGTTCATATATTCCGCCGCTTCGTAAAACGCGCGATTGAAACAGTGGTCGGCTTCCTCGTCGTGAGGTGGCAGGCGGTTTAGACCCGCGAGAATTCTATCCTTGCCGCTTCCGAACCCTACAATCAACTCCGTCGTGTCGGCGAAGGACATCAAGGCAACTTCGTCCTGAGGTCTGAGCCTCGAAAGCGCTTCGACCGTCGCGTGTCGGACTTTTTCGCTGAACGGATCGAGGCAACCGCCTCGGTCGACCAGCAGGACGACTGACAGCGGCAGCGTGTCCTGACTGAAATGAGTTATCTCCTGTTTGGTTCCGTCCTCTGACAAAGCGAAATCCTCCCACTTCAGATCTCCGACCACTCGTCCGGTCTTCTGCTGAATGACCAGCGCGTCCAGCACTACCAGATCAACGTTAAGTTTGATATCGCCGTTGCCATCTTGCGCGGGGTTGTCCAGTCTCGGCTGTTGAGCTTGAGACTTCTGTTCGAGGCTTTGGGTGCTGTCGTTCTTGCCGCGCGGGCGAGAGCTGTTCGTCGATTGAGCGGGCACAGTCAGCAATGCAATCAAGATTGTGCCGATGGTGATTGAGAGTACGACTATTCGGTGAGGGTTCATGGGCGCCTCCTTGAAGGGCAGTCATGTTAGATTACGAGTGAACGGTCGATGCCGGGTGCAAAGTCTGCGGTGGCGCCGACCAGGCGGAGGAAGGAGCGAAGGAGGATGAAGCAGATGGGGTGTCCTAATACAGAGTTTCGCTTTTTCGTCCGCCCAGTCCACGCCACCGTGGGTGATTCGTGATGCGTGATTCGTGAAAAGAATAAACCCCCGTCACGTATCACGTATCACGGATCACTGATGTTTTCTGCGTTGTTCCTGCTGCTGCTGCTGCTGCTGTTGTTGTTCCTGGTGATGATGATGCTCAGGCTGTTGTGCCTGCTGCTGACGTTCCTGATGATGATGCTCAGGCTGTTGCTGTTGTTGGCGTTGCTGTTCCTGATGCCGCTCTTGACGCTGTTGTTCGCGACGTTGTTCTTTTTCTTGACGCTGCTCTTGACGGCCCTGGTCGTTTTGTTGGCCACCAGAGACTGCACCGCCGGTGTCCCGCGACCTGACGCGTTCTTCTCGATGTCGCTGCCATTCGTCGTCGCTCGACGATGAACGATCCGCCTCTCGGCTTGATTTGCGCTCGCGTCCGCCGCCGTCAATGTTGAGACTTTCCGATGAACTCGGAAGCGGCACGCGAATTCTTTGCGAGTGACGTTCACCGCCGGAATCGGCGCCGCCTTGCTGTTGTTGCTGCTTACGCTCCTGCCGCTGTTGTTGCCGGCGTTGCTCTTTTTCTTGATGTCGGTCTTGATCTGCCTGGCCGTTTTGCTGGTCGACCAACGCAGGCGCTCGGTTATCAGAAATCGTTCGGCGCTCGCGATGACCGCCGAGCAGCGAGGTCGAATCGGCGTTTGGATTACGAGTCACGACGCCACGCCGATCAACGTCCGCAGGAGGCGCAGCGATGCGACGGAATTTTCTGCGGTCACCGTCCGCAAGTACAGGCGCCGCGGCTACTGGAGCCGGCTTCATGTCGGGCAAGCCGCGGCGCGCGCTCTTGCTAATCGAATCGGCCAGTTCGCGAGTCGGAGCGCTCGGCCTGAACGTGTGATCTCTTCTGATGAAACCCTCATATGGAAGAATCGTCATTCCGTGGCGGTAGGGCGTTATAGCGAGTCTTCCATCGCGCCACCCATATCCAGGAGACCGCCAACGATCAAATCTGTGCCAACGCTCGCCGGGCGCAAGGGGATACCAACCAACGTAGTTTCCTCGCGATGTCGAGCAGTTGAAGAAGTAAACCAGCGCAGGTCTCCAATGGTAATCTCGGTAGCCATATCCTCCGTAACGCGAACCGAAGCCCGGCGCCCATGCCCATCCGAGGCCCGGCAACAACGCCCAACGACCATAGTGGTAAGGCGCCCATCCCCAAGGCTCGCTCGCAAGCCACGTCCAACCGGCAGATGGTATCCAGAGCCACTGACCCGATCGATACGGCGCCCAATCGGCGGCCACCCGCGGTATCCAACACTGCCCATAAGAAGGATAACTTGTCCACGTGCCGTAGCTTGAAAGGTCGCTCGCCCCGTAGAAGTCGCTATACGTAGTCTCATAGTTTATGACGTCGTCAGGCGCGGCGCTCGCGCTGACGCGATCGATCGTTGAGTCGCGATCGTAACTCCATCTGTCCCAGTCATCTCGCATCGTGTCGGCTGCGAGCTCGAGTCTTCCTCCGACTGAAGTGTCCACAAACAGTCTGTTTCCCTCGCGCACTCGGAAGCTTCCTTCGTCGGTTGAGACGTCGGCTTGACCGCGCCGAACGATCAGCTCCGAATCTCTCTCTCCGCGCACGTCGATCCGATAGAGCCCATCCTGCCGAAGCACAATCGCCGAGTTGGGCGTGTCCACCTCGAATCGACCAAATGCCGACGAGAGGCGTTCGATCTGTATGATGGCTGTGCCTTCGGTGATTTCAAATTGCGCGGCGGCAGCCGAGAGCTCAGAGATTGTCAGCTCGGTGTTTTCTGAGATCCTGATAAATTCGCCGCGCCCGAGTTGTATCTCAGCGCGTGCGCCGCGTTCTGTGTAAATCTGATCACCGCTGAGCAGCGGCAGGTTCTCGACCGCAGGAGCCCACTCGGTTACACCGGCGCGAAGAAAAGAAACGTCGCCCTGGATAAAACTCAACCGCGCGACCCGCTGAACGGGAGCAGTATCATCCACGTCGGATGAGTCGTCGTTTGTTGAGTCAAATGTCTGCGCAGATGCCGCGCCGTAACCAAACACCACCAGCAGCAGGAGCAAGAGGAAAATGGGGAGATTGCGCTTCATAAGCGGTCCCTTTCAAAAGAACTTTCGGACTCGCGGCTTCCAGGGCAATCGCCGTGCCCGAAACCTGCAAGGTCGCAGGTACGAGCGCAACTGTTCAAAGTAATGAATAATTGGTTGGTTGGTTGAGTGAAAAGCCTGCGGTCTTGTACACCAATTAGTGTGTTAGTCGTTTGATTACGGTGACGAAGGTATTTAGCGGGCGAGTTCGCCAGGTGCTCTATAGCCTGGTCGCGCGCGGACGCGGGCGTCCTTGCGCGACGACTCCAGCTTGATCTTGTGATACTTGCCATCGCTCCGACTGGCGTTCGAGTAGTACGCGATCAGGTACTGATTTCGCAGTTCCTCGCCGATCGCCTTGAAGGCCGAACGCATATCGCCGAAGTTGTCCGCACTGTAGACTCGGCCGCCCGTGCGCGAGGTGATCGCTTGCAGGAATGAATCGGCTTCTCCGTAGAGCTTGTTCAGCGTCGCGGTTATTTCGTCGCCAGGTTGGTCATTCGGCATCGGTTGGGTTCGCGTGTTGGTTCGATCGGGATCGTATACTACAGGCGGGCGAGGTCGTTCGCCGATCTCGATTCGAGGCGCGTTCGGTTTGGGAATTCCAGTCGGAGTAGGATCAGGCCCACCAAAATCTGGCGGGAGCGGGATTCGTCCATCCACCTCGAAAGGAGTCTTTCGTTTGGGATGTTCAACCTGCTGTCGACGCGCCTCTGCCTCGATCCACCACCTTGTGTCGAATCTTACGACATAGATCACAGCGCCGATCTCTTCAGCCATTCTCCCAGCGCTTTCAGCGGTAGCTTCGATGCTGCGCATATCAACTCCGTCACTGAAGAGGACCACAGCGCGGCGGCCTTCGACGTCTTTGAGCTGATCGAGCGCGCGAGTCACGCCTTCGTAAAG
>DATFWM010000573.1:0-3810 GCA_035259295.1 Blastocatellia bacterium
GCCTGCGTAATCGAAACCGTCCGGGATTGCATTGATCTGCGCGCCTTTATGTAAAAGCAACTTTGCGGCTTGGATGTGACCGTGCATACAGGCATACACGAAAGCGTTGTTGACGATGCTTTGACGATCGTTGGACCACGAGGCAACAATTGCCGCTAATTTTCGTTTGCCCTCTCGATCAAAATTAGACTTCTCGATTGTTTCCAGATCGCGCCAGGGCCAATCGACCTTTCCCGCTTCTGGCTTAAGACTCCCGTCAACGTCAAAAAAGTCTTCGATCAAATCTGTGCGACCCAGGCCTGCTGCGATGCGCAGGTTGTGAATTGATGCGCCGCGCTCGAGCAGCAGATCAACTACCCGTCGGCTATTCCAATACAATGCTTCCTCCAAAGGAGTCCAGCCGCCAGTGCCGTCGACGGCCGCCCCGCGGTCAAGCAAAAGCGCGGCAGCCTCGACGTTGTCACAGCTCCCACAAGCGCCCAACGGCTGATTCAGCTCTGCCCCGGTGTCAATCAACAATTTCGCCATTTCGATCTGGCTCGGGACATCTCTGCCATTAAGGACCAAACATTGGAGCAGAGTTGGGTGACTGGTCGTTGAACGAGTTGTCGCCAAAGAAGGATCCACACGTACCAGTTCTTTGAATCGATCAAGATCGCCGGCTTTAATCGCGGCTATCGCGGGAAGAAATTTCGAGTCCATTACAATCTCATTGGTTCGGGATCAGAACAACGAACGCTGCCCGGGTTTGTCGTCGAACACCGTACGGCCGTCGAGCGACGGAGAGATTGCTTCCTCGTGCGCGATGGCCGCTTTGAAGTCGGCTTCTGGTTCGAAC
Organism: Blastocatellia bacterium; assembly: GCA_035259295.1. Classification (GTDB taxonomy): domain Bacteria; phylum Acidobacteriota; class Blastocatellia; order UBA7656; family UBA7656; genus Onstottus_A. The sequence continues at coordinate 839 of DATFWM010000573.1, forward strand.
CGAGACTCAACTGCGCGAACGAAACGTTCCAGCCGCCTGAAGCCGTCCAGTTTATCCTTGTCACCTACCTTCGCCTTGTCGAGCGAGGCTCGCAAAAAGTTCAGCGATTCATCATACGTCCTCAGCGGAACAGGAAACGGATGACGATCCTTGCCGCCGTGCGCGAATGAAAACCGCGCGGGATCGGAGAAACGGCTCGGCGCGCTGTGAACAACTTCGGCAATCAACGCCAGCGATTGAAGCGTGCGCGGGCCGAGATTCTCTAACAACAGAAGCTCTGCGAAGTCGTGAAGGTCACGTTCGTATGCGACCGCAAGTACACCTCCCAGTCGCTTCAGGTCGATGTTTTTCTCCCGAACCTCGTGGTGTCGAGGCATTCGAAGATGACGCGCTTCGTTCAAGATCGTCATCGGGTCTTCGTGAGCGATGTCGAGGAGCGCAATCTGCGCGGGCTTTGCGTGCGTGTCAACGAGATTCATGATCACGCCTTGATTCTCGCCCACTATCCCGGTGTGTGGTTCTTCGACGAAGTCTCGGACCGACGCCGAATGCCAGTGATAGCGCCGAGCCATCCCGCTCTGATCGTTCAAGCCTTGCTGCACGACTGCCCACTCGGCGTTGGACGTGACGACAAAACTGTGGAGATAAATCTGAAAGCCGTCGGCAATCGCGTTGTTATCAACACGAGCGGTTAGTCGGCTCGTGCGCACTAACTGTTCGCCATCGAAGCCGCGACGCTCGGCGATCATCCGCAGTTCCTGCGGCGTGTTCCGCGAGTACCTTCCACGCCCGCCGCAGATGTAGATGCCAAGCTCATCAGCTCGAGGCGCGAGTCCTCGCTTTAGCGCGCCCATCACCGAAGTCGTGATGCCCGAAGAGTGCCAATCCATTCCCATCACTGAGCCGAGCGCTTGAAACCAAAACGGATCGCTGAGCCGCGAGAGAAAAGTCGACGCGCCGCAGTCGTGAACGATCGCTTCAGTGATGGCCGTGCCGAGTTTGGTCATGCGCTCGGCAAGCCAATGCGGCACTCGTCCGCCGTGAAGTGGAAGGTCTGCAACCCCTGAGCGCTTCATTATCTTGATTGTATCCGAGTTAGTCGTCGCAAGGAACATGTGGTAGTCTCCGACAGTAAGCTCGACCAAACTAAACCTACTTCTGTGGAGGTCCAGCCGATGACTTTGCGAACAACCGTTTTCTCGATCTTCTCTTTCGCGCTAGGCGCCGTGCTATTCTCAACGGCGAAGCCCGCTACAAGTTTTGTCGACACGTCTATCTCGAGCGACGACAACCGCGCGGCTGATCGTGCCGCCATCCGAGCTCATATCGAGAGCATCTTCCAGGCCTTTATCGACTGGGATGTCGATAAAATCTACGCGACGCACACCGAAGACTGGCGCGGATTTCTCGAGGGTTCTCGCGTCCCGATAAAAGGCATCGACGAATATATGAGAGCCAACGGAATCGACTGGCCAAAGGACAAGGGCTCCAAACCTTATCCCGATCCGAGCCAAGGCTACAAGGTGAAAGACTTCGACGTTTACTTCTACGGCCCCGAGCTGGCAGTCGCTTCGTTCAATGGTGAGTTTTATCGGAAAGCGGACGACGTGACGCTAAATAGATTTCGAATCATGGATGTCTACGCCAAGCGAAACGGCAAATGGATTCAAGCCGCATCACACACTGTGGTCGATCCCGCATGGCGTGCAGAACAGATGACCATGCCGACGACTGTGAATCCTGAGACGCGTCAGCGAATTCTGCGCGAGAGAGAAGCTGTTTGGCGAGCCTGGTTTTCAAATGATCGCGCGGCGCTTGAGAAGATGATTCCCGAAGAAGCGATTGCGATCGACAACGGCTCAGAGCAATGGTCGAATCGAGCCGCCATACTTGGCGGCGCGAAAGAGTTCGCGAGCAGCGGCGCGAAGCTGGTCAGATTGGAATTTCCAAAGACCGAGATGCAAGTCTACGGCAACACCATCATCATCTACACCACATATCTTTATGAAATTGACGCGGGCGGGAAGCGCACGACTAGCAGCGGTCGCGCGACCGAGATGTTCGTGCGACGCGGCAACAATCTGGTCAACGTCGGCTGGCATCTGGATTCGGGAAAGTAAATGAGCCGGGAAGATAGTGTTGGAATTTGGGAGTCTGCGCAGAACGCGGTCATCGACGGCGACGTTACCGCGCTCGAGCAATTGCTGCGCGAACACGCCGAGTTGCTTCGCGAACATCATCCTCCGCCCTACGTGCCCAAAGGTCCGGGGCCTAACTATCAAGAAGGCGACGCCAAATCGATCATTGCACGCGAACATCATTTCGAGAATTGGGAAGAGTTTGAAAAACTGGTGGAAGCGCGAAAGCGTGAAGCGTCCGCGGTGGCAAGGTTCGAAGCGGCGGTGAACGCCGTCATCGCGGGCGACGCTTCCACGCTGAAACGGTTGCTGCGCGAAGATCCCGAACTCATTCGAGCGCGCTCGACGCGTAGGCATCATTCAACTCTCCTACACTATTTGGGCTCGAACGGCATCGAAGGCTTTCGGGAGAAGACTCCAAAGAACGCTGTGGAAATCGCTGAGATTCTGCTCGAAGCCGGCGCCGAAGTCGATTCAGAAGCCGACATGTACGGCGGCGGAGCGACGACTCTCGGGCTGGTCGCAACAAGCATCCATCCCGAGCTTGCGGGTGTGCAGGAAGCGCTGATGCAGTGCCTGCTCGATCACGGCGCCGCGATCGATCACCAGCGCGGCGGCGGAAATCAGGACGCGGCGGTGAGTGCTTGTCTTCATAACGGTCGTCCGAAGGCGGCCGAGTTTCTTGCCGAGCGCGGTGCGCATCTCGATTTGGAGACGGCAGCTGGTGTGGGGCGGCTCGATGTGGTCAAGAGCTTCTTCACCGCGGACGGCAGCTTGAAACCGAATGCGACCAAACGGGAGATGGAGGCGGGCTTCACGTGGGCCTGCATGTAT
>DATFWM010000574.1:0-6916 GCA_035259295.1 Blastocatellia bacterium
GTCGCGACCAGCGGCTTGCTTCGGCGCGCAGTAATTTGTTGTCGCTGTATTGAAGTGACAGAAGCCCTCGTGATGTTTTGTAGTCATCACCATATACTTCTGTCCCGCGCGGCGGGCAAGTTTCGCCCAGTCGCGCGCGGCGTTTGGCTTGGGGTTGAAGCGCTTCGCCAATTGCTCGTATTCGGCGACCGAGACGCCTTCGTTTTCCATAACCCATTCGTGACGTCCCAAGACGCTGTAGAGCCCCCAGTGGATAAACATGCCGAACTTCGCTTCGTGCCACCACTGCATGCGTCGAGCACGGTCGGACTTTTCATCCGACGTTTCAAGCGCGGGCGACCCAGCATTGGTTGAAAGGGTTGAGGCTGCGACTGCAGCGCCGGCTCCCATCAGCTTCAGGTAATCGCGCCTCGTTAGTTGATCTATGGTCATATCATGTTCCTTTAGTTCCACTGATAGTTCACGCGCTGAACCTGCACTGTAGCAGATTCAACGCGTGACTTCAGCCTCAAGAAACGTACTCCTCAGAAATTGATCCTCAACGAAGCCTGCATCACTCTCGGCGAGCGAACGGCGCGAGCCGTGCCAAAGATCGTGCTGGTCTGGACGCCATTCCCGTCAAAGGTCATCGCGCCGTTGATGTCGGTGAAATTCACGCGATTGAAAAGATTGTAGGTCTCCCAGCGAAATTGAACGGTGCGCTTCTCGCCGATAGGCACATTCTTAAAGAACGCCAGGTCGGTATTGAAAACCGCTGGAAGGCGAATCAAATTCCGCTGCAGATTGCCGATGCTCCCGGCAGTACCAGGCTTCGCAAAGCACGACGTGTCAATCAAGTACGGCGAGCCGTCCGGAGCAAAGGTACCGATCTTCCGATTTGGATTGCAGACCACCACCGGACGGGCGTTTATGTCGCCGCCGGTGAAGTCAGTGATATTAGTCGCGCCAGCCGTGCCACCATAGGTCACGTTCAAGCCTGTTCCGGTTCCAAACGTCTTAGGCTTGCCGCTGGAGTACGTGGTGATCCCTGTGATCTGCCAACGATCGAACACCGCTTTGACCAACGGGTTGTCCCATCGTTTACTCAGATTGGGCACATCGTAAATGTAGTTCACTGCGAAGATGTGAGTTTGATCGAAGTCCGCCGGGCCGTAATTAAATGCCCTGAAGGGACGTCCGTTATTGACGTCGGAGCTGTCGTCGTTGGCATAGTCGAAAGTCTTGGAATACGTGTACGCGACGCCAAATCGGAAGCCGGAGGTGTAGCGCCTATTCAACTGCACCTGTAGCCCGTTGTAGTTGCTGCTGCCGGACCACGTCGTCAAGTTGATGTCGCCGTAGCCTCGATACGGGCGCAAGAAGTTGTCAGCTAACGCCCCTGTCAGATGCGGCCCGTTCACGGTGGGAGCGGAAAACGGGTTCCGATTCTCCGGGTGCAGGTCGATCCACTTCGCGGCGTCAGGAACCTGGTTTATGTTTCGCCTTTGTCCAAGATGCCGTGTCAGCGATCCCACATAACTGACTTCCAGGACGGTTTTGAAGCCTACATTCTGCTGGATGCCGACGGTGAAGTTATAGGTGGTCGGCGTGTGAGAGTGAACTTCCACGGCGCTGACGCCGCTGGGTGAGTTCAACGCCGTGCTTGCTAGGTTAACGAGGTTATCGATGTTGCCGAAGTTGACGGTGAAGGTCCGCTGCAGCGGGGGGTTGCCGCCCAGGCTGCTCGCACCTCCGGTGCCGCCACCAACTCGCGGAGCATGGTAAAGGCCACCCATCATCCGCAAAACCGTCTTGCCTCGACCGAAGATATCCCAGGCCATGCCAACGCGCGGTTCAAAATCAACTGCCCTCGTCTTTCTAAATCCACTCGGCGCGCTCGGATCACTCGCCAGAACCATGCCGTTTGCCAGATCTCCGGTGCCGGGGACAAAGGTGCCGACGAGATTGGTGTTGGTCAGCAACTGCCCGTTTCGCGGATCCATCGCTCGGCGGTTGGCAGTCGAACAGGCGGCAGTGGCTGGGTTCCCGCCGACGCAAAACGGCAAATAAAGCAGCGGCGCTTTTGCCGGATCGAAGCGCGTTGGATCGAAGTTTGACCCCTGGTTGTCGACCTGAAAGAACGGCGTGTGATAGCCGATGCGCAGTCCGTAGTTAAGAGTCCACCGCCGATTGACTCTCCACTCATCCTGAGCATACGACTGAAGAATCCTTATCTCATTATTGGTGAAAGGACGCCCACTCTGCTCGCTGTAACTGTTGAAATTACCAAGAAGCGCGTTGGCATACGCGTAGCCCGTATTACCGAGCGACGTTGTGAAGCTGCTGCTTGTGCCGAAATTGAAAGTCCCCGACCAATTCCCGCCGGGTGCTTCTCGATTCAGCAGGCGCTCGAAGTAGGCGCCGAACTTGTAAGCGTGCTTGCCGCGAGCAATTGAGAGGTTGTCGGAGAAGGAAGGCTTGATGTGGTCCTCGCCCGCCTCACCCCAACGATCGAGCCAGTTGATGTTGGCGGGGGTGCCGGCGACGCTGCTCCATCCGGTTACCTTGGGAATCAACCCAAGGTGATTATTGTCAGGAAAGAGTTGCGGCGCCGAGTAGTTCAAAGTGGATCGGGTAAATCTGTCAATCACCCCATCCGAAGGAATGAAGCCCTCGGTGTCGGTTCGCATCCCGAGGGTGAACTCGTTGACTATGTTGGGGCTGACGATGTGGACCCAGTTGGCGGACCAGCCGTTATCGGTGTACAAATAGTGCGAGCTGATTCCCCAACGGTTGGCGTCGCCCCCGGGCCACCCCGACGTGCCGAGCCCTTCGTTATCCGATGTCCACCACTGTCCCTTCCAGTAGACGCTGTCCTTGCTCGTAGGCCTGACGTCAAACCGTATCAGGTAGCTGTGCTTGGGCACGTCGACGCTCTTCTGGTTGACGAAGTTGTAGGCCGCGCCGGCCAGGGTGCGACCCCCAGGCGAATTAGGCAGGGGGAACGAGTTGAGCAGAGCCTGCCCGCTTTTGTTGATCCGGTTTGGAGAAATGATATTTCCATCGAACGGCTTGCCGGTGACTGGATCGGTGATAACAACTGGTTTGCCGGTGTTATCGATCGACTTTGAAAAATCACCCTTTCGTTCAAGGTCCGTCGGCATGGTAACAAAAACCGGGTCGGTGGGCGTGATCGTGTGCGGCTTCTCCAACGAAAAGAAAAAGAACGCCTTGTTCTTTCCCTCGTTGGAGAAAAGTTTTGGTATCCGCACCGGCCCGCCGAAGTTGAAGCCCCAGATATTGTGGCGGTAGAGCGGCTTTTTCAGTCCGGCCTTGTTGATAAAAAATGGAGTGGCGTTGAACGCTTCATTCCGCACAAAGTAATATGCGCTGCCGCGATAGCCCCTTGTCCCGCCTTTAGAGACGATGTTGATTATGGCGCCGCCATTATTGCCGTACTCCGCGGCATAGTTGTTGCGAAGCACCTTGACTTCGGCGATGGCGTCCTGGTTGGTGGTCATGCTGATTTTATTCGAGCCGCTTGGCTCGCTGGCATTCAGCCCATCAACCGTCGTTACCGTTGAGCGGCCGCGCTGCCCGGAGATGTTAGGCAGATTGGTCCCGAAGCCTTCGCCCACAGCCTCAATGTCGTCGTCGTTGGACGTTCCGGGTATTAATCGCAGCAGCGAAGTGATGTCGCGCCCTTTGGTCGAGATCAGGCTGATCTGATCGGCGGTGAGCCGCGCTTGAAGATCGCTGGATTCGGTCTCAACCCTCTCGCCTTGCGCGGTCACGGTAACGACTTCAGTGACTTGCCCGGCCTTCAACTCAACTGCGCCTAGCGCCAAAGTTTCATTGGCGCTGAGCACGACGTTCTTCTTCTCGACAGTTTGGAAGCCCTGTTGTTCTATCCTTACCGTGTACGAGCCGGGCTGTAGCGCCGCGAAGTCAAATCTACCTTCTTCGTTCGCCGACAGATTGCGCACGTTTCCCGTTTGCTCATTTATAAGTGTAATTTTGGCGCCGGAGATAGCCGCGCCAGACGAATCGGTCACGTTGCCCGTGATTGTGCCCGTTACGGTTTGCGAGAAAGCGCTGCCGACTTGCAACCAAACTACCAGCAACGCCGTTAGAACTGACAAGCGATGGTTTTTGTGAGCGAACATAGAGTTCCTGCCTCCTTTATCCAGTGAGCTTACAATTGGTCACGCAAGCGTCTTATTGCGCTCTACAAGACGATATCGATCTCTGCCGACTGGTTTTGCCGCGCCCGCAAGGCGTCGCCTCGCGAGATAGGCTAGTGCTGCCACTGTCTGGCCGCGATTCGTAAGGGAACCTTTTTTGAAGACCCCCGTAGCCCAAGCACCAACCAAGGCGGCGTGATTATATTAGATTCTGTTACCGATAACAAGCTGAATTTTTACCGATAACAATTATTTTCGCGGAGCGGCAGTTTCGCAGGGTTTTACTCGGAATTCGCAGGGTGAGCGAGACCTCAACGGTGACTGAAGTTTGCAAACAACTCGGCTCGACCATCCTGTCTTGCGGTCATCGCCAGGGCGATGACCGATACTTGCCGGTGCTCCAATTTCACCGCGTATTCCGTAAGACCGTCGAGTCAGTTACGATTGGTCATGACCAGGGAAGAAGAAGGTGCACACGAGTCTGGTCAGTCTAACGTATTAATCTCAGAGGACGAGACTGCTTCTTAGGAACCAAAATGGCGACTAACGCGTTGACGATTATCAGATGAGGAGCATCGCTTGATGTGGAATTCTGTGCGGCTGGTCTTGTTCTCTCTTGCCATCGTTTCGCTAGTTGATTTCAGGCTAAACGCAGCGCCGTATTCTCAACAGCAGACCGAGTCAAAGGCAACGCAACCGATTGCGCCGCCGCCCACGATTAGGATCCCGCGCGTGTCACGGCCTCCAAAGCTCGAAGACTTTCTCAACAACACCCCACGGGAAGCCGAGACCAAAGTTACCGACTTTCGCCAGCGCGAGCCGCACGACGGCGATCCAGTCAGCCAACCGACTGCCGGTTATCTTTCCTATGACGACAAGAACCTGTACGTGGTCATCGAGTGCAAAGACGAACCGGGTCAGGTGCGCGCGCATATGAGCAAGCGCGAGGACATCTTCAACGATGATGTAGTCGGAATTTTGCTTGACACATTCCACGATCGTCGCCGGGCATATGAGTTTTTCGTCAACCCGCTTGGAATACAAGCGGACGGGACAACCGCCGAGGGGCAAAACGACGATTTCAACTTCGACACGCTTTGGCATTCCGAGGGACGGTTGACCCCGGATGGATACATTGTGTTGCTTGCGATCCCTTTCAAGAGCCTGAGGTTCACAAGCAATAATATCCAGACTTGGGGCATTGCTCTGATCAGGTTCATTCCGCGCAGCAACGAGCAATCGTTCTGGCCTTACATAACTCGTCGAATCGAAGGCTTTGCTCAGCAAATGGCAACAGCCGAGGGGCTTGAAAAGATTTCGCCTGGCCGCAACATTCAGATCATTCCCTACGGCTCGTTCGCCCATGCCCAGTTCCTGGATCAGCAAGTTCCGGCCTTCAAGTCCGCAAGCGATTTTCGCGCCGGAGTAGACGCCAAGATCGTCTTTCACGACTCGCTCACCGTGGACCTCACCGTGAACCCCGACTTCGCCCAGGTCGAATCCGATGAACCACAGGTGACCATCAATCAGCGTTTCGAGGTATTCTTTCCCGAGAAGCGCCCGTTCTTTCTCGAGAACGCCGGTTACTTTCAAACGCCTGAGAACCTTTTCTTCTCGCGACGCATCGCTGATCCCCAATTCGGTGTTCGATTAACCGGCAAGCTCGGTCCGTGGGCGCTTGCCGGGCTGGCGATGGACGACCGCGCTCCGGGCAAGCGAGTGGACGAGAGCGATCCGCGGCGAGGCGACCGCGCGGCCATCGGCGTGTTCCGGATTCAACGCGACTTTGCGAAACAATCAACCATCGCTCTTCTTGCGACCAGCCGCGACTTCGCCGCGAGCTCGAACCGAGTTGCCGCGCTGGACACTCGAATCAAGCTGAGCCCGACGTGGGTCTTCCAAGGTCAAGCCATCGCCAGCCGAACTCGCCAACTCGACGGCACGCACCTCGCGGGGCCGGCTTATTCGCTATCGCTATTCCACAACGATCGACATCTCGAATACAGTGTTGGTTACACGGATCGCAGCCCCGGTTTCAGGTCCGAATTGGGATTCATTCCTCGAGTGGACATCCGCCAGCTCGAAAACTTTATTTCGTATCGATGGCGGCCCAAGAAAGGTCGTGTGCAAGCATTCGGTCCGAACCTCTTCACCTCGATCAACTACGACCGCGAAGGCCGCCTTCAGGATTGGAGAATCAACTTGCCATGGTCGATTGATTTCAGCAACAACACTCACGTGTTCATCAGGCGATCGGAGTTCTTCGAGCGATTCCAGGGAAAGGGGTTTCGCGAACATAGCAGCGACTTCATAGTCTCGTCGGACTGGTTGAAGTGGTTGAGCGTGTCGTCGTTCGTGAGTTACGGAAAAGGCGTTAACTTCTTTCCGGCCTCGGGACTGACGCCCTTCTCGGCGAACACGTTTAGCGGTCAGTGGGGACTGACAGTCAGGCCTGCTCCGGCGTTACGGATTTCGCAAACCTACATTTACGATCGCCTCGGAACGGGATCCGACCCCTTGAAGCCCGGCGTGCCTCTGCACGCGAGCATCTTCAACAACCACATCTTGCGGTCGAAGGTCAACTACCAATTCACTCGCGCGTTGTCGCTGCGCGCGATCCTCGACTACAACGCAGTTCTTCCAAATAGCGATCTGGTCAACCTCGAGCGAACTAAGCGGCTGACCGGCGACGTGCTGGTGACCTACCTGTTGAATCCGGGTACCGCGCTGTATGTGGGATATACCGATCGCTT
>DATFWM010000575.1:0-2899 GCA_035259295.1 Blastocatellia bacterium
TAGCCGGTAACGGAGCCTGCGTCGCGAGCGGAACCTCGGCTGGCCGCAACAGAAAAATACCGCGTGATGGATCAACTTCAATCAACTGATCCGAAGTATCGGATGATTTCTCGAAGGCTAAGTAGCGCCCGGCTCGGTCTCCGGTTTCTCGGACGTCGAACCGAAACGATTCGGCAACCAGGGGCTGAAGCGCGCTGACGATTTCAGGATTTGAGCCGTTTGCAATCAAAATAACTGTGGCGCCGAACGACCGCGCCCATTCGGAAAATTCGCGCGCCCGTATTTCGACGTTGCCAGGGCCGGCCAGAATGCTTGTAACCGGATCGAAGATCAGCCGGCTGGGCCGCGTCTCCCCAAGCAGCCACTCGAGCTCGCGCAGCACCGGCGTCAACTCGCGCAGGCCGCCTATTCTCTGAATTATGTCGTCCGAGCATTCCAGGATCACCAACCGTCCGCTGTAAACGTCTTCGAGGCAATCATACCCAAGCCGCGCGAAACGCTGCACCGCCTCCTCTGGTGAATAGCGAATCACCATTGCGCAGTTCTCGCCTTCCTTGAGTCCTTCGATCAGGAACTTGATTCCGAAAAGTGATTTGCCCGACGACTCGCCGTGGAGCAAATACAGCTCATTGCTGTCGAGTCCGCCGAGGAGCTCGTCAACAGGTTCGATTCCGCTCAGGATCATATTTGGTGGTTGCGTTCTCATTACTCTGCAAACCGGGCCTGCGCCGCCGGGCCTGTCAAGCAGGATAGAAGTTGATCCCACTGAGGGTCAACAAAGATAGGTTCGAGACCTCCCTTGGAAACTGAATCTGTCTACTCGGTATTTCTAAATGCAAAATGGTTGAAGTTTACCAGTAACTAACACCCGCCGGTTAACTCATTCCTGGTCAGAATGTAGCCTCTTCAAATTCTTCCTGGATGGCTTCCGCGGGCGCGATGGCAATCATCCCGTGGCGCACGAGATAAATCCCCGCGAAGATAACTAGCGCACCCGCAAGCTGTCCGAATGTTGGTGTTTCACCAAGCCCAACCCAAGCGACGATCAGCGCGACGACAGGAGTAACGTTCGAGTAGATCGCCGTTCGAGTCGAGCCAATCTTTCTCACGCCATAGCTCCAGATGACGTATGCTATCGCGATTGCGAAAAGCCCGCTGTAAACTGTCGTTGCCCACGCAATCGGACGGACCCGCGACCAATCTTGCTTGAAAAGAGACGGCGCGCAGATCAGCAACAGCACCGGCGTGCCGCTGGTCATCATGATCATTGTAGTCTTTATCGAACCGTAGGTGTGCACAAACCTCTTCGAGCCCACCGTATACAGAGACCAGCACACGGTCGTGGCTAACAGAAGGCAGTCACCCAGAATCGTTTCGCCAAGCGAGACTTCGCCGCGCCCTCCGATCACGATCATCACTATTCCAGCAAAGGCCAGCAAAAGCCCTACGACACCGCGGCTTGTGAAGTACTCGTGTTTGCCGATGCGGCCGAGGATCGCGGTGAACAATGGCGTGGTCGCCAAAATCAACGCCGCGTTGCCCGCTCGGGTGTGCGCCATGCCAGTGATGAACAGGGTTTGATAGAAAGTGTTACCCAGCAGACCAAGAGCGAACAACTTCTTTCCATCTCCCGCCGCAATCTTGAACCCGCCTCGCGAGGTGAGAACGATGATCAACATCACTGCCGATGCAAGAGTGAATCGAAGCGCGTTGAAGCTGAGAGGTAGCAGGTCTTCTAAAGAGTACTTGATCGCTGTGAAGTTGGAGCCCCAGATCACGGTCATCCAAAGCAACAACAAGTCGGTTGAGCCGAAGCCTGATTGAGAGGTCAAGTCTTCGTGGTTGCGCGGTGCGGACATGAGTCTAATACATGTAGGGGCGTCCCTCTGCAGCCGCCCTCGATGATCATAGCGTCTACGTTCAGAACAAGGGCGGCCACAGAGGGCCGCCCCTACATGCCCGGTGGCGTGAAATCGGCTCCCAGAGCCTGTTCCAGGTTATTACCCGCTCTCAGCAAAGTGGCCTCGTCAAACTGTTTCCCGATGAGTTGTATTCCGATCGGAAGCCCGCTCGATGACAACCCGCACGGCAGAACTAATCCTGGCACTCCGGCGAGATTGGCGGTGATCGTGTAAATGTCGGACAAGTACATTTCGAGCGGATCGTCAGTCTTCTCGCCAAGCTTGAACGCGGGTGTCGGCGAAGTAGGCGTCGCGATCACGTCGCACTTCGCAAACGCGTTGCGAAAATCGCTTTCAATCAGCGAACGCACGCGCTGAGCCTTCCCATAGTATTGATCGTAGTAGCCTGCCGACAGCGCGTAAGTGCCGAGCATTATTCGACGCTTGACTTCGGTTCCGAAGCCTTGCTCCCGAGTTCGACTATACATTGTCTTCAGCGTCGCGGCTTCTTCGCCGCGGAACCCGTATCGCACGCCGTCATAACGTGCGAGGTTCGAGCTTGCTTCGGCGGTCGCGATCAAATAGTAAACGGGAACCGCGTACTCGGTATGCGGCAGACTGATATCCACTATTTGGGCGCCGAGTCCTTCGAGCTTGTTGATAGCCGCTTCAATCTTTTCTCTCACTTCGGAGTCGAGCCCCGCACCGTAGTACTCGCGCGGCACGCCGACTCGCAAACCGCGAACGTCGCCGGCGATCGCGGACACGAAATCTTCAGCTTCGATGTTGCTCGAAGTCGAATCGTTGGGATCGCGCCCGGCGATTACGCCCAGAACGCAAGCAACGTCTTCAACCGACTTGGCGAAAGGACCAATCTGGTCCAGCGACGAACCGAATGCGATCAATCCGTATCGCGGGACGCGGCCGTAAGTTGGCTTGAGTCCGACGACGCCAGTCAGGCTCGCGGGTTGGCGTATCGAACCTCCGGTGTCTGAACC
>DATFWM010000576.1:0-4914 GCA_035259295.1 Blastocatellia bacterium
AAGCTTCTTCGTCCATTTCGGGAACGAACACCGCGCCTCGGTCGCTCGCGTACTGGTAAACAGGAAATGCAAGGAGGCTGAGCAGCGTTGACCACTCGCTGTGATATGGATTGCGCCAGCCGAGAATTGGCTCGTTATTCCCCACGACTTCGATTCGCTCCGTGGGATCTCCGAACCAATGACACGCTTCGCGCAACGCTCCGGCGCCTCGCGGGCTTTTCAATCCGGTATGCCGCGCGGCGACTAGATCGACGGCAAGCGCATCGCTCCCGGCGTAAAACCGTCGCGGCGACTTCGGCTGCGGGCACCCCATCATTCCGAGCAGACCGTCCGGCGCGAGAGCATATCCGTCTAGGAGCGCGAAGTGAGGAGGAAACTGATCGAGCAGCATCATATTCGCCGTGTAACGATGAGCCTGCCGCTCGAAAAAAATAAACTCGTCGCAACGCGCGCCAAGTCCGTCAGTATTGGAAACCGACAACGATACGAACTCGATGGAATGAGTTCGCAGCTTGCCGAATGAGATTCGAAAATCGGCGTCCTTCCAGGTTCGACTGACTGAGTATTGCCCAAGCCCTCTGGTGTAAGCGTGCGGCACTTGATCCTGCGATGCGTCTACAACTCGATAGCGCGGCGAATCGAATCCAAGATAACGCGCGACGGCGGCGACGGAGCGGTTCTGATAGAAATGATCATAAATGTTGCGCTGCTCGACCACCGCGATATCCTCGCAGCCGCATTCATTGAGATACCGCGCGAGCTCTTCTGCGAGCGTTGGGTCAGTGACCGGCGACATGTCCTTGCGATTATAACCGAGCATGAAGGTCGGCTTGATCACCACAGCAACTTCGGGAATGGACTTGCCGAGCGCAGCGGCTCGAGCTTCCAGCGCGTCGCGCAAGCCGGCTTCCTCCAGAACTTTTCTAAACAAGGGCTGCTTGGCTTCCGAAGTTTCGCCTGTCAGAACCCAAACGCGCCCGCCCGTGCCCAATGGATTCTCTTGGGCGATTCCAGCGCGCAGCCGTCTTGGCAGGAAAACTTCGCCGACCTCGCGTATCTTTTCGGAGAGGGTCTCTGTGGTCTCGCCCGGCACGAACCGGCCGTCATCGGTCAGCGCCGCAGCGAAGATGTCAAAAACCCGCTGGTGACGCTCTTCGTCTTCGCGCATTCGATCAAGCTCCTCGATAGTCGTACCGACCGGCGCCCCGGTCCCTTTGGCCAACTCGCCGAGTCGTTTGAAGCAAAGTGACGCGGTGCGCTCGGCGTCGACATTGTAGACGCAGAAGTCTCGGAAGGATGAGTACTCGAGATAATTTCGGACGCTCGCAGGCACCTTGCCTGTCAGATAACCAGTCCACGTCACGGCGGCAGCTAGCGAGCTGGAGAGGGGAGCGTCAAACCACCGGAGATGCTGGCGCACGGAGGAAGCCCAGCCGCCGACGACTCCAGCGAACTGCTGAACGAGCGCTTGAATTTGCAGGGCCGCATTCCGTTGCTTAACGAGCGCCCCGCGGATGTAGATCGCGTGCATTGCCTCGTCTCTCCAGGCCCAGACCAGCGCGCTGCGGAAGATCTCTCTGGCCTCATCCGGTACTCGCAACGAGCCGAGACGATGATTGAGAACGTCCTCGCTATAAGCAATCGAGACTATTTGTTCGCGCTCGAGAGCAAGAAGGGACAGCCTTATCATTTCCTGAGCCGGTCTGCCGGAGTACTTTTGGTCCCAAACACGTAGCTCGCGTTCAAACTCTTTGTAGACTGCCCCCATGCGTTCCCGTAATCAAATTCACGAATCAGATCAATTATGAAGAAGTCTAACTGTGAAGGCCTGGCCGACCAACCGGCATGGTCAAACGATTCACGCTATCGGCTCTCCCGGGCCTCGAGAAAGATCGTCCATTCCTTCACGTCGCCAACGACCAGCACGTCTTGCTCGGTCCAGGGATCGGTTCGAAACATCTCGCGAACCTGCTCCGCGTTGTCGGCTGCCACGATCACCAGCGAGCCTGACCTGTCACCAAACGGTCCGCCCAGGATGATAACTCCAGTCTCGAACAGCTTATCCATAAAGCTGGCGTGTTCGTCCCAAAACGGCTGCTCGCGAGCAGTCTTCTCGGGATTCCACAGCTTGCCTGGTCGAAGAAAGGCGGCATAATAGGCAGTAATCATCGATCCTCAACAACTCAGCTCTTTGCTCATGGTCACCAGCGGCGTTCCATATAATTCATTCGGCGCCTCGTCGCTCCGCTTGAATCCGAAATTTTCATACAGCCGAATCGCGCGGTGCAGAAAAGGGGTTGTACTTAGAAACAAACGTCGATAGCCGTTGGCGACCGCGAAGTCTTCAATCACTGCCAACAGCCGTTCGCCAATTCTATTCCCGCGCGCTGCCGGCAGAATCGCCATGCTACGAATGTACAGAGATTCGTCTTCGGGCACCACCGAAACCGTACCTACGATTTTTTCTTCAAGCTCGGCGACCCAGGTCGCGCCTTCCGCAAAACGCTTTCTTATCGCGTCGCTGTTAGGTGTAGTCGCCGCATACGCTTTTGCCGTGTAGAGCGATTTGTATTCGGCAAAGGACTCGGCAAGCACCGATGCAATCTCCGGCGCGTCACTCGGACTTGCTTTTCTTATTTCTACATGTTTCACGACAGTTGAGCGGTGAGCGGTATGTTAAGCGAGGCTCTACGACTCGCGGACTTCAGAACAGCCCGCAGGTTGACCGCGTCAGACTCTCTTGCCTTTCGGTTTGCGTCCTAGTGCTTCAATTCGAGCCTGTACTAGCTTCCGGACAAGCGCGGTCGGCAGATGTTTGTCCGATTGAAAGCGAATCGTGCCCTTGCTGGTGTCGTACGCGTTGAGCTCACGCTTGAAAGTTTCGATCGCCGATGAACCCGGATAAAACGAACAGTGGCGCTTGGACGCACCGAAGGCGACGAGAAACTTTCCATCGAGTCGGAAAGCTGGGAGCTGATAGCTGATGCACTCTACGGCTTTCGGCGCCGCAGCTTTGATTTCCTTGCGAAGCTTGGTCAGCGCAGTTCGTTTGTCGTCGCTCAAGTCGGAAAGGTAGTCGTCGATGGTTTCTGGTTTACGCGTCTTCATCAATCCTCCTCGTGGCGCGCGCTTTTCGTTGCTCCGCGCAATTAGGCTTCTTCCACGATGTAAAGAACCTCACTCTTATCTCTTTTCTTCGGAATTCCCGGTAACTCCATCAAGGAGTCTCGTCGTCACTTCGGTGACGCTCGCCGGCGGCGCGGGATTTGACGGAGTCGGCAGCTCCCTGGGAGGAGTAGAGGGTGGCATAGCAAGTCCTTGTTCATTTAACGGGGCCTGCGACCTTCGCTTCGCGCGGACAATCTCCGCGATGCCGGGGCCAAGTAGATAAAAGGCGGAGGGGATCAGCCACCACACTAACCAGATTCCCCATCCAGGCAGAAAATAGATAGCTAATAAAGCCAGGACCAGCATCCCCACGCCTTCGGAGACTTTCTGAATCCCTTTATCGAGGCGGGCGAGCTTCAAAGCCTGATCATTCTTGTCGGAGTCAGGTGCTTTTTCCGGCGAAGGTCCAGATATTGCTTCGGTCACTAAGCTCACATTGGTGCCACACACACGGCAGAACTTCACACCATCCACCGGCGTCGCACAATTGGGGCAGTACACCTTGGCGCCTCCATTCTTACCGGATTAGGCGCATCTTAGCTAAACGACGCTCCCCGCTCAAGCCAATCATCGAGGTAAGATCATAAGAGAAGGCCCGGGAGCTGATAGGTGATGCAATCTTCGTCTTTCGGCGCGGCAACTCTAATCTCTTTGCGGAGCTTTGTCAGCACAGCTCGGTTGTCAAGGCTTGAAGCAGCAAGGCACTCGTCGATGGTCTCCGGTCTGGGAGAAGGACGATTCAAGAGGAACGCGGTCGCCTAGGAAACGGCGGACGCACACACAAAGCTCTGTCGGTGTCGTCGGGCTATCTACAAGGAAGGCCCGCTATCTCAAAATCAACCTCTGTGCGACGCCACGCTTAAGTCTGCGTTGAATTTTGGCGAGCGAGGGTTTGGTCAGTAGCGCGTTCTGTTTCGCGCGTCTGCAGCTCACGTATTCTTTCCTTAAGACACTTCAGCACCTGGTCCTTTTCTTCCTTTGTCGTAGATCGCCGCAAGGCTTCAACCAGCCCGTCAATATCACCAGCCAACGCGCGGCCCCGATCTTCGCGCGAGTCAGCCGTCGCGGGAGCTTCTGGTTCCACCGCGACGCCAAGCACTCGGTCGATGGCGGCCCAAAACAGATCGATGCTTATCGGTTTCTCGAGGCAACAGTTCGCTCCGGCGGCCTCCGCCTCAACCATAATCATCGGACCGCAACCGCTGATAACTATTATTGGCGTGGCGCTGAGCTGCTTGTCGCCGCGAACCTTGTTGATAAAGTGAAGCCCGCTTGCGCCGGGCAGCGCGATGTCGGTGATTATCAGGTCGGGTGGTCGCTGCCGGGCCAACGCCAACCCCTGCTCGGCCTCGGTTGCCGTATTGACGGTGTACCCCTTTAACCTGAGCAGCTCGGCAAGCGGATACACAGTGTCAAAATCGTCTTCAATCACCAGAACTGTCCTCATAGCGCGCGTCTTCCTTCTGGAGCAAAACTTCTAGCGGGCGAGATACGTGAGGTAGTCGTTCGTAGGCAGAGCGAATCAAATTCCTGCAACAACATAATACATACCGCGGGGCGATTCCGCAATACACCAAATTTTGGGTGCGCGTCATCTTTTCGCGTAATCCCACCCACGGCAGTGGGTGGATGTTTCAAGCTCGACCTACCAAAGAAGCGTGGACCAGTTTGTCAATCCCACCCACGGCAGTGGGTGGATCGTTCAAGCACAGCCTACCGGAGCGCCCCCGATCCGCTCTCAAATCC
>DATFWM010000577.1:0-7563 GCA_035259295.1 Blastocatellia bacterium
GCGATCTTCGGGTTATTCCTGCCCAGCACCTTGGTGATCGCTGCTGTGAGGGTTGTTTTGCCGTGATCGATGTGCCCGATAGTGCCCACGTTCACGTGCGGCTTTGATCGATCAAATTTTTCCTTTGCCATGTTCTTCTAGCTCCTTATCGAAATCTATCTTGCGCTGCCCTGCACCTTCGCAATGATCTCCTCGCGCACGCTGCGCGGCGCTTCTTCGTACCGATGGAAGTGCATCGTGTAGGTCGCGCGCCCTTGAGTCATCGAACGCATATCGGTCGAATAGCCGAACATCTCTGACAACGGAACGAGCGCTGTGATAACTTGCGTGCCCGGACGCGATGCCATACTCTCAATGCGGCCACGACGCGAGTTGATGTCGCCCGTGATCGCGCCCATGTATTCTTCAGGCGCAACAACCTCGACCTTCATGACGGGCTCGAGCAAAACCGGGTCAGCCTTTTTAGCCGCGTCTTTGAACGCCATCGACCCGGCGATCTTAAAAGCCATCTCCGAGGAATCAACTTCGTGGTAGCTACCCCAGTGCAGCGTGGCTTTAACGTCTACCATCTCATAGCCCGCCAGCACTCCACCTTCCATCGCTTCCTTAACTCCTTCTTCGACCGGCTTGATGTATTCGCGCGGGATGACTCCGCCGACAATCGCGTTTATGAATTCAAACCCAACCCCTTGTTCGGCAGGTTCGATCTTCAGTTCAGCGTGACCATATTGGCCGCGACCTCCGGTTTGCCGAATGAACTTGCCGACACCCTCAGCTGCTCTGCGGATCGTTTCGCGATACGCGACCTGCGGGCGCCCGACGTTTGCATCGACGCCGAACTCTCGCTTCAAGCGGTCGACGATGATTTCGAGATGAAGCTCACCCATTCCGCTGATGATTGTCTGCCCGGTTTCCTGATCGGTCGAAACTTTAAAGCTCGGATCCTCGGCAGCAAGTCGTTGCAGACCGAGACTGAGCTTTTCTTGATCAGGTCTTGTTTTGGGTTCGATTGCCTGGGAGATGACGGGCGCGGGAAATTCAAGAGCTTCGAGAACGATCGGGCGGGACTCTTCGCAGATTGTGTCGCCGGTGGTGACTTGCTTAAGGCCAGCCACCGCGACGATCTCGCCTGCTGAGGCCTGCTCGATGTCCTCGCGTTTATTCGCGTGCATCCGCATAATGCGGCCCACGCGTTCCTTCGAACCTTTCGTTGAATTCAGCGTGTAAGAGCCCGCCTTCAGAGTTCCGGAATATATGCGAACGAACGAGAGTTGGCCGACGTGCTTGTCCGCCATTATTTTGAATACCAGCGCTGAGAAAGGAGCCTTTGGATCAGCGGGCCGCTCTTCTTCGGTTCCCTTCTTGGGGTTGATGCCAACCACTGCAGGCACATCGAGCGGGCTCGGAAGATAATCAACCACAGCGTCAAGCAGGGGCTGCACTCCTTTGTTCTTGAACGCCGAGCCCGCGATGACCGGAACCAACTTCAGCGCGATGGTTTCACGCCTGAGCGCGGCGCGAATCTCCTCTTCCGATACTGTTTGGCCGCCGAGATATTTTTCAGCGATCTGATCATCGGCGTCGGCAAGGGCTTCGACCATCTTCTCTCGCGCGGCTTCTGCGGCAGCGCGTAGCCCATCGGGAATCTCAACGATCTCAGGCTCAGCGCCCTTGTCCTCAACGTTGTACAGGAAAGCGCGCATGGTTATGAGATCGATCACTCCCCGAAACTGGTCTTCGGCTCCAACAGGAATCTGTATCGCCACCGGGTTCGCGCTAAGACGGTCGCGCATAGTTTGAATCGCGTGATCGAAATCAGCGCCCGGCCGGTCCATCTTATTCATGAAGGCGATTCGAGGCACGTTGTATTTGTCGGCCTGACGCCAAACGGTTTCAGATTGAGGCTGCACTCCGGCGACGGCATCGAAAACCGCGACCGCGCCGTCAAGCACGCGCAGCGAGCGCTCGACTTCGATTGTGAAGTCCACGTGACCGGGGGTGTCGATTATGTTGATGCGATAGTCCTCACCACTCCGCGGCCAGAAGCAAGTCGTAGCAGCCGACGTGATCGTTATGCCGCGCTCTTGTTCCTGCTCCATCCAGTCCATGACCGCAGTGCCCTCGTGGACCTCGCCGATCTTGTACGAGACGCCCGTGTAATACAGGACGCGCTCGGTCGTTGTGGTCTTGCCGGCATCGATGTGAGCCATGATCCCGATGTTGCGGAATCGTTGTAATGGCGCTTGCCTCGACATAAAAATAGGACCTATTCGACCTATCGGACCTATCACCACCGATAATGCGCGAATGCCTTATTGGCGTCCGCCATGCGGTGAGTATCATCCTTCTTTTTCACTGCGTTGCCGCGATTGCCCGCGGCATCCAATATCTCATTGGCGAGCCGGTCGGTCATCGTCTTCTCGCCACGTCCTCTCGCGTAAATAATCAGCCATCTAATCGCCAGACTGTTGCCACGCGACTTCTGATCGACCTCGATCGGCACCTGATAAGTGGAGCCCCCGACACGACGCGACTTCACCTCGACTCGCGGCTTGACGTTATCGATCGCTTTCTTAAAAGTCTTCAACGGATCTTCCTGGGTCTTTTCCTTGATTTGGCCCATCGCGCCGTAAAAGATGTTTTCAGCGACAGTTTTCTTACCCTGCCACATCAGCGAGTTGATGAACTTTGTCACCATCGTCGAGTTATATACCGGGTCGGGCAGGACCTCGCGTTTTGCTGCAACTCTTCTTCTTGGCATAAGCTTTCGTGGTGCGTGACTCGTGATGCGTGATGGGTGAAGTTGTTTCACGGATCACGCATAACAAATCACTCTTCATTTCTTCGCTGGAGCGGCTTCCTTTGGCCTCTTGGCTCCATACTTAGAGCGGCCCTGCTTGCGACCCTGAACGCCGACTGCGTCCAGCGTCCCACGAACCACGTGGTAACGAACGCCCGGCAGGTCCTTAACGCGGCCGCCACGTATCAACACGATCGAGTGCTCTTGCAAGTTGTGGCCAATGCCTGGGATATACGTCGTGACCTCGATTCCATTAGTCAACCGCACCCGTGCCACCTTGCGCAGAGCCGAGTTTGGCTTCTTCGGCGTTTGGGTGTACACGCGCGTGCAAACTCCGCGCTTCTGCGGGCTCGATTCCAGCGCCGGGCTCGAGGTCTTGTATTTCACGTTGACCCGCCCCTTGCGAACTAGCTGACTTAGTGTCGGCACTCTAAGCTCCTCTCAAACAATTCCGGCGATGACGAGCGCGCAAAATGGCCGCCTCAGTGACCTCAAGCGCCCACCCAGGCCGGTTTATTTCTTTTTGCGGGGATGTTCTGAAATGAAGCTGCGGATTCGGCCTCCCCAGGCCAAACTTCTCTGTGGCGTGATTTCAGGTTCGGGAATTCGGAGACCGATCCGATTTCCTTTTACGCCACAATAACGTTTATTCCGCGTCCGGTTTCAACCAACGCGGCGCCTCCGCATGCTCAGAACCAAAAAGCGCCGCATTTCCAAACCGAAAACTATAACCGCGCGCTATTTACTTGTCAACCCGCAAACGAACCATCCAACTTACGATGTCCCGATACGCTGGCAGCCTCCCTAATCGTTGGAGCGACTCGCCGCGATTGACAAATTTTTGACCGGTGACAATAACCGTAAAATCTCCTTCGCTGTTCTCCTTCATTGGACACTATAGAATTACAATATGCGCAGACCACATACCCCATTTGTGCTAGTGGCCTTTCGCGTGCTTGAGCGATCCGAGGTCAGAGGGTAAGTGTATGACGATCACCTGTCCACGTTGCGGAACCAACGTATCGGACCAAGCACTCTACTGCCCGTACTGCAACTTGCCGAGGCCGAAGAGTGGACCGCCATCCGCTCAAAGCGTTCCCGAGAATGCACAGACGCGCAGCTCAAAATCTGCTACTTCATTTAGAACTACCGGAACGACGACTCGCAACCTAACTAGTCCATCGAAGCGCCCGGCCAAACCGCCGCGGAAGCTTCGATTTTCCGTTTTGGCCACTGCCGCATTGATTGCCGTGGCAAGCGTCGGCTTCTACATATTTGTGCTTCCAATAGCGCGCTCACAAGGGGCTGAGCCCAAGGCGGTTCTCTCGGCCCTGGATACGCTTCGACGCATGCCTTCCAACGAGCAGGGTCTAACCATCGATGCACGTCTGTCACGCGAGCTCGACAAGTCGCGGCGAGTGGGAAACCTGGTTGCATATCAAGGCTGGACCGTACATCGCATCAGAGGAACCAAGACCAGAGTTCTCCTGGTCTTTTCTTTCCGCGAGGTCGGGAACGTAGACCAACGTGCCGAATGGCTCGCCAACTTGGTGGACAACACCTTCACTCCGCAGACGGAACTCGCCGTTTCGGTTTCCAACAAGTAGTCCAGCTTAGCTCTCCGCCTGAGTGAAACCCTGTACGCCACCGAAGCGTTATTACTTTTCGTAATGGGCTGATCGCCAAGTACTCGGGTGGATGAGAAAGCAAGTTTCGATTAACATCTAATTCAGGGGATGAAAGCAAGGAGGAACTGAAAAATGTACAGGGTCTCGGCCAAGCTGTTGGTATCTATCGCGTTGGCGTCGGCCTTGCTAGCCGGCATAATCGTCGCGTGCGGTCAGCGTATTCTCGAACGCCGCGGAGTGCCCGTTGAGCCCACCGCCATCGCGGACCCGAGTGTCGCAACAGACGAGCAGAACAATATCGAGATCTACCGCGCCTATAGTCCGGGCGTGGTCAATATTACGAGTACGGGCTATCAACAGACGATATTCGGACCCTACCCTTCGGAAGGCAGCGGCTCAGGATCCATTGTGGATGACCGCGGCTACATACTCACTAACTATCACGTGGTCCAGGGCGCTACCCAACTCGAAGTCCAGGTCGAGAACGACAAATTTCCCGCGTCCGTCGCCGGCACTGATAGAGACGACGACTTGGCAGTGATCAAAATCGATCCGCGCGGTCGTCGTATGACGACAATCAAGCTCGGCACTTCGCAAGGGCTCGAGGTAGGACAGAAAGTGCTGGCGATCGGAAATCCTTTCGGCCTTCAGAGGACTTTGACAACAGGTATAATCAGCGGGCTGGAAAGACCGTTGCGCGATCCCGCCGCTCACCGGACCATCAACGGCGCCATTCAGACCGATGCTGCGATCAATCCCGGGAACTCGGGCGGGCCGCTTCTGAACTCGAAAGGCGAAATGATCGGCATCAATACGGCAATTCAACCCCAGGGAGGAGGCGTTTCGATTGGTATTGGATTCGCGGTGCCAGTCGACCTCGCAAAGAAGATAATTCCCGAGATCATTAGCAAGGGTTACGTCTCGCGGCCATACCTTGGCATCACAACCATGCCGCTCAATCGCCAGATCGCGCGTCAGTTGAGTCTTCCTGTCGATCAGGGGCTGATCATTGGCGAGGTCCGTCGCGGGACGGGCGCGGCGGCGGCGGGGCTCCGTGGCGCCGTTGTGCGCGAGGACTTCTGGGGCGGTGTGGTGCTTCAACAGCTCGGCGACATTGTTGTCGCAATTGACGGAAAGAAAGTCGCCAGCACGGACGATCTTCAAAACGCGTTGCAAGATAGGAGGCCAGGGCAAACCGTCGACGTCGAAGTAATACGGCAGGGGAGTCGCACGACAATTCCCGTGCGCCTTAGCGAGCGGCCGCCGGAGGAGAGATAGACCGCGTCTGAGTCAATAAGCGCCGCTCTGCTGTTGCTGTTCTTGCTGCTGCCTCAGCTCGCGTTGACGATAGTACTCCTTTTTTGCCGCGTCGTGCTCGGCTTCGGTGCGCGAAAACTTATGCCGGCCTTCCGAGCCGTTCACTACAAAGTACAGGTCGTCGGTTTGGTCGGGATAAAGCACCGCTTCAATTGATGCGCGACCAGGCGCAGCAATTGGTCCCGGCGGCAGCCCAACATTGATATAGGTGTTGTATGGCGAAATGCGCTGCCGATGACGCGGCTGGTTGGGGTTGCCGTCGTAATCGCCCGCAAGAATTGCCGCGTAGATAAAAGTTGGATCGCTCGCCAGCGGCATCCCACGCTTCAATCGATTAAAGAATACAGAAGCCATATGCGGGCGCTCGTCCGTCACCTTGGCTTCCCTCTCGATTATCGAAGCGAGCGTCACAACTTGATGCACGGTCAGGCCAAGTTGGCTGGCGCGCATCGACCACTCGGGCGTGAATACTTCTTCAAAGCGATTGACCATCGCCCGAACCAAATCATGGGGCGTGGTCTTGACGCTGTATACGTAGGTGTCCGGGAATAGATAACCTTCAAGGTTACGAGCCTGTGGAGCAATCCGCCTGATTAGCGTCTGATCATCCATCAGACGCAGGAATTCTTCCTTCGTGGCTTTCCCTGTCTTTGTGGCGAAGGTCTCAGCAATTTCGAACCGGTTGAAGCCCTCGGGTATCGTCACGCGCTCGACAAAAACTTCGCCGCGTCGAATTTTCTCGATGGCTTGAAGGGGCGAAATCGGCGAAGCGAACTTGTAGTCGCCCGCCTTGATATTTCCGCCTTTGCCCGTAACTCGCAGGTAGATCTTCAACGCGAGGGGATGTTGAACTATGCCGGCTTCACCGAGTCGAGCGATGACTGACTGCAATCCTGCTCCCTGCTCGATTGTGATTATTTGGTCGGCGGATTCGTGTTCAACGGGTGACGCTACGCTTCTTCGTACCCAGATCGCATACCCGAGAACCACAATGACGCCAATGATGACGAACGCAGATAAGCGTCGAGATTTTCGTCCAGAGGTCATATCGATTTCTTCGCTGCTTCAGCCGAAAGAAAGTCCTGCAGTATTATCATCGCCGCAAACTCATCTGATCGAGTGCGCCGCTTGTCGGAGCGAAAGCCTCGCTGAATCATTAGTTGATCCGCTTCGTAGCTGGTCAATCGTTCGTCTTGAGTGAACACCGGAACGCCGGCCCGCGCTCGGAGCTTCTCTGCGAATCGCATCGCGGCCTCTGCCGCATCGCCAACGCTTCCATCCATTCTGAGCGGCAGACCGACTACAACCGCCTCTGCCTCCAGATCCTCGGCCAACGACTTTAGCCGCGCGATGTCGTGTTTGTCGCCGGACCTTCGGAATGTTTCGAGCGGACGAGCAGTCAAGCCCAGCTTGTCTGATATGGCGGTTCCGATGTTTTTGGAGCCGAGGTCAACGGCAAGCACTCGCATTGAAAAAAAGTATAAAAAGCGCTCTTGCAGGGTGTCAACGAGTGCCAAGCGCTGGATTGACTTGGATTCGAGTTCGCTTTGGAGATCGTTGGTTTACAACAAGGAAGCGGCTGACTTCTAAGAGCAATCAAAGATATTTTGGATCAGTCCGCTGAGCGTCGGTGTCAGGTCTGAGTCCCCGTCCCCGGCGGCCCGTAGCCTGGTGTGAAGCCTGCAGGTGGAGGTGGCTGCTGGGGATACCCAGGGCCTTTGCGCTTCTCGAACAGCGCGACTCCGATCACTCCTCCAATCGCCGCCGCGCCAATGCCAACCACTGTGAACACAAGCCAGCCCGCCAACGAGATAAGGA
>DATFWM010000578.1:0-4708 GCA_035259295.1 Blastocatellia bacterium
GATAAGAATAAGTGGTGGAGTGAAAACCTCGCGCTCCGTTTTTTGAAAGAGCCGGACATCGCCGAGATCCGCATCGGCGGATTTGGTGGCGGAGCTTATCCGAAATGGATGGAAGACACATTTCGCTCGCTTCACGAAAAAGGCACAAAGGTCTTGATCCTTGATCTGCGGGGCAACGGTGGTGGCGCCGATATGTATGGGGCGATGCTCGTGTCCTATCTCACCGACAAGCCTTTTCGCTACTTCGATCACATCAACGTCAAAACTATCAGCCCTTCATTCAAGCAGTATTCTGACTGGCGCGCGGAAAACGAGCCTCGCTTGCGCGAACAGATGATAGTCAATCCGTCGGGCGGCTATCTTGTTACTCCGAAGCTTCATCCCGGCGTCGCCGAACAACCTCCGGGCAAGTATCCATTCATGGGCAAGGTATTCGTGCTGATCGACGGCAATACCTTTTCAACGGCGGCGGACTTCTGCGCAGTGACCCATCACCTCAAGCGCGCGACATTCATCGGCGAAGAAACCGGCGGAGGCTATTACGGCAACAACTCCGGAATGCAAACCGTCTTGACCCTTCCGAATACCAAGATGAAAGTCAGAGTGCCGATGTATGAGTACTGGAATGCGGTGCCAGGCTACGACGGCAAGCGCCGGGGTACGCGGCCTGATTATCAGGTTGAGACCAAGTTCGCCAATCTTCTCCGCGGAGTGGACGAGCAACTCGATGTGGCGCTAAAGCTTGCCGCTGAGAATTTGAACCCAATGAAGAAGTAGCGGCGTTGAAGTCTGTAAACCAGGATCAGGCTCGCTGATTTTTTATCGGATCGGAGGGAATATGAATCTACCGTCGTGGATTGAGAATCGCTTTTCCGAGCTTCGCTATGCGCTGCGCATGACCCGCAAGACGCCCGGCGCCACGACGATCGCCGTGATGTCGCTGGCGCTTGGCATCGGAGCCAACACGGCGATCTTTTCGATCGTCGATGCAATGCTGCTCAAGCTTCTTCCCGTCAGATCGCCCCAAGAACTTTATCTGGTAGGATCCAACCCGTCTCAGCCGCGCACGAGTTGGAATTATCCCGACTACGCCGCCTTTCGTGATAACAACACGAGCTTTTCGGGACTTGCGGCCTATAGTGGCGGCGCTCAGCCGATGGGAATGCAATTGGACGACGCCGGCGCTTCGAGCACGACTGAGCTTGCATACGTTGCCGCCGTTTCCGGGAATTACTTTGAGGTATTGGGAGTTGACCCGCAGCTTGGCCGCTTGTTCAACGCCGACGATGATCGAGCTCCCGGCGCCGCGCCGTACGTCGTGTTGAGTTATGACTTCTGGAAATCGCGATTCGGCGGAGCCCCTTCAGTAATTGAACGCACAGTGCGATTGAACGGTTATCCATTCATCATAGTCGGCGTTTCACGACGAGGATTTCGCGGGGTGGATGTGACCTCCTCAGCAAACATCTTCATGCCGATTATGATGCGAAGCCAGGTGACCGGCACGCCGTTTACAATTTGGAACACTCGTCACTATTGGTGGCTGCTGACAATCGGCAGGCTGAAGCCCGGCGCGAGCACCGTTCAGGCAGAAACGGAGTTATATGCGATCTATCAAAGCCAGGAAGAGTCCGAGCGCCGCACGGTTCAAGACGGCAAGGGTGTCAATCGAGCGCAGCCCATAATGTTGATTCCCGGGGCGCGAGGATACTCGTTTGTGAGAAACCGGCTCGAGCGTCCGCTGATCATCTTGATGATCGTGGTCGGGCTCGTGCTTCTGATCGCCTGCGCGAACGTCGCCAATCTCATGCTGGCAAGAGGCGCCGCGCGGGGGCGCGAGATGGCAGTGCGTTTGGCGGTGGGCGCCAGCCGCGCCCAGTTAACGACCCAACTGCTGGTTGAGAGCATCGTAATCGCTCTGGCTGGCGGTGTCGTCGGGCTAGTCTTCGCGTTCTTCGGGGTGAGGGTCCTGCTCGGCTACTTGCCGCAAACCGGTTTCTCGCAGGCTTCGCTAAGCGTCGCTCCTGATGTGCGGCTTCTCGGTTTTACTTTTGGCGTTTCACTGATTACTGGTCTGCTGTCGGGAATCGCGCCGGCCTTCAAGAGCACCAAGCCCGATCTCGTTCACGCGCTCAAGGATGATTCGCCTGGATCGTCGGGTCCGTCTCGATTCACTCTCAGCAACGCGCTGGTCGTGATACAGGTTGCGCTTTCGCTGGTGCTGTTGATTGGCACGGGGTTGTTTGTTCGAAGCCTGGGCAGATTGCATGATGTCGATTTGGGATTTCAGGCCGACAACAGATTGATCGTGAACGTCGATCCCGGCCGCAACGGATACAAAGGGCAACGTCTCCGCGATTTTTACGAACGCTTGAGGCCAAATATTGAGACGCTCCCAGGCGTATTGTCGGTCAGCCTCGCCGAGAACACGCCGCTCAGTGGTTCTCGATGGAACGGCGACATTTCCGTCGAGGGCTATGAGTGGAAGGGCGACGAAAAGAAGTACGTGGATATGAACGCGGTCGGTCCCAGATATTTCGAGACCATGGGCATTCCGCTAATTGATGGCCGCGAGTTCCGTGATGAGGATAACTCTACATATTCGCTGGATCCGCCGGAGAAGATCACTCCCGGCGCTGAGCGGCCTGAACCGCCCGGTCCACGCGTAGCAATTATCAATCAGAGGTTCGCGCAGCACTTCTTCGAGGGACGTAACCCGATTGGGATGCACGTGGTCACCGATGAGCAGTACAAGCCCGAACGCGCCTACGAAATCGTAGGCGTCGTGAAAGACGTGCACTCTTTCGGCTTGCGAGCGTCGCTCGAACCGATGCTTTACTTCCCGGTGTGGCGTCCTCAAGCGCGTTCGAGAGATATCTGTATTCGCACCAGCCGGGATGTCCGGCAACTTGCCGCGGCGGTTCAACAACAAGTAACTGCGATCGATCCCGGCGTCCCAGTGCTTTCAGTAAAGTCAATGCATCAACAAATCGATCAAGACATTCTCGTCGAGCGGCTGATCGCGACGCTGTCGAGCTTCTTCGGATTGCTCGCGTTGCTACTGGCGGCGGTCGGCCTCTACGGTGTGATTTCTTACGGCGTGGCTCGCCGGATCCGAGAGATCGGAATACGAATGGCGCTGGGGGCGCAGCGCACATCGGTGCTGTGGCTGGTGATGCGACGGGCGGCCGCGTTCTTATTGATCGGCGCCGTGATCGGAGTCCCAGCCGCGCTGCTGACGACACGATTGGTGAAGAGTCTTCTTTACGGCGTCGAAGGGCAGGACCCAATGGCGATTGTGATGGCAACAATTGTTTTGTCAGCGATTGCGGCAGTAGCGAGTTTCCTGCCCGCGCGCCGCGCAACGAAGGTGGATCCGATGGTAGCGCTCAGATACGAATGAACACTCGTCTCTAGTCCTTTGTCCATTGGTCATTTGTTTCTCGCCCACACCAAGCAAAGGACAAAGGACAAGTGACTAAGGACAGGTGACTAATGAGCAATTTGTGGCAGGATCTGCGCTACGCCCTGCGGATGATGCTGAAAAAGCCGGGCTTTACTTTAATCGCTGTATTCACTCTCGCTCTGGGGACCGGCGCCAACACCGCAATCTTCAGCCTTGTGAACGCGGTGTTGCTAAAGCCCTTGCCCTTCTTTGAACCGGAGCGACTGGCGATGGTATGGGAGGATCAGTCTACCATCGGATTTCCACGCGATGAGGCCGCGCCGGCCAATTACGTCGACTGGAAAGCTCAGCAGTCGGTCTTCGAGGACATGGCTGCGCTCAATTGGAAGAATTTCAATCTCACCGGCGATGGCGAACCGGAGAGAATCTTCGCTCGCGGTGTCAGCGCTAATTTCTTTCCGTTACTGGGAATTCAGCCGATCGTTGGTCGAAGCTTCTATTCGGACGAAGACAAACCCGGCGCGAACAAAGTGGTGATTCTCAGCTACGGATTATGGAGGGTGCGTTACGGAGGCGAATCCGGAATCCTTGATCGCGACATCCAGCTCGACGGCGAGAAGTACAAAGTCGTGGGCGTGATGCCGGCCGGGTTTCAGTTCTTGCAAGGCGAGATCGGGGCTTGGGTTCCGATTGCTCTCACCCAGCAGCAGCTCGTCGATCGCGATAGTCACTACCTGACGATCGTCGGACGCCTGAAGCCCGGCGCCTCGGTCGAACAGGCACAGGGTGACATCCTCGCAATAACCGAGCGCATCGCGCGCGACTATCCGAATGAAGCCGCATTGTTGAAGTCGTCGGTCGTGCCACTACAGGAACAACTCGCCGGAAATGTCCGCCAACCGATCATCGTGTTGCTGGTTGCAGTCGGGTTCGTGCTGCTGATCGCTTGCGCGAACATCGCCGGACTCTTACTGTCGCGCGCAGCCGCGCGGCGGAGGGAGATTGCAGTGCGGACGGCGCTTGGCGCCAGCCGTGCGCGGATCATCCGGCAGCTACTGACCGAAAGCACGCTCTTGGCGACGGCCGGCGGCGTATTGGGATTGTTGGTTGCGCTTTGGAGCTTCACGTTGCTGAAGCAACTCATCCCTCAAGGCATGACTGCTTTGATCAGTCTGAAGATCGATCTGCCCGTGCTGGGCTACGCGATGTCGATTTCATTACTAACCGGGATATTCTTCGGACTTGCGCCCGCGCTTCAAGCGTCGAAGATCGACCTCAACCAAGGTTTGAAACAAGGCGGCG
>DATFWM010000579.1:0-2313 GCA_035259295.1 Blastocatellia bacterium
GCGATGGCGCAGCTCCCGCCAGTGCGCGCCAGGCTGAGCGTGATGCTCGACGTGATATCCGTCGTTGAGAAACAGAAAGTTGTAGAGCCTACCGTAATGGCTAACCGTGCCGCGCGAATGTTCGTAGTGCCCTTGCAAGTAGCACAATCCCAGCCCGACCAGAAAGCCCGGCAGATAAATGGTCGCCGTAAATCCTGGGGAGGAGACGAACAGCACTCCCCAGAGCAACGTTACGGCGACAAAATCGAGTAGCGACACTCCTAAGTCGCGCTTGTTTGTCGCCCCGTGATGCGCGAGATGCCGCCCCCGCCAGAAGGATTGCGGGAAGCCCAAAAGCAGGCTGAGGTAGCACGAGAACGCTCCATTCAACGCCCGCGCCTTGAAGAACGGCCTGTGGATGAAATTGTGCGAGATCGTATTCGCATTCCACCATAAGCCTATTGCGATCAGCGGGACCGACGGCCACGCGACTAGCAAAGCCCCGTGCAATAACGCAAGCGCGACGAGCAACGCATCCCACCTCGCCCATTCCTCGCGGCGAAGCAAGCGAGTCGCCATCATTTTTGTTCCTTGGGAAGCGACATCAGCTCTCGGATCGGAGCATAGTCGCTCATATCATAGACGATCTTCACCAGGCCGACGCTGATCGGATAGACATCGGGGTCGGCGGGTTTATCGCTCGCCTTCCTCACGCGGCTCTGCGGCAGCTCGCGTCCGCCGAATCCGACGATCCGGCCGGTGCCTGCTATCGCTTTCAGATCGGCCCATTCCTTTCGGCAGACCTCCTCCTTGCCCGGCTTGAGCGAGTAGTAAAGATAACCGCGCTTGGCCGGCTGGTAGGTCACTCGATCTTCTTTGCTGGCGATCGCGAACGCACCCCAGATTTGAGCTCTCTCCGGCGCGGCGTCGTTCGGTTCCAGAACAACCTTGTCAACTCGGGCATAAACACCAATCCAGTCCGAGGCATTAGTGTTGAGAGTGAACAGTGAAAGCGTGAAACAGGCGATCAGCGCTGCAAGGATCAAATTCCGCTTCATAGACGAACGTCTCCTTTCAGGTTTTTGCCATTAGACGGACGACGCGTCGGGCTTCTTCCATGTATTCTCTTCGAGGTTAAGCTCTGCGCGCTTGACAGAAGCAGACCCAAGATAATAGAAAGTCACCTTTCGTCACAACTCGTAATAGAAGGGAGACAGGCATGACGCGGCGTTGGAAAAAATTTGTAGGAATCACCGTACTGATAATCTTCGCGCTTCTCATAATCGGAATCACGACAACAATAGGATGGCGACCCTTCGTCGGACCGAAAACCCGAGCGCTCACTGATCGGACGTTCGAAGCTACACCTGCGCGACTCGAGCGAGGAAGCTATCTGGTCAACGGGGTGCTCGGCTGCCTCGGCTGTCATTCGGAGCCTGCTGCGACCGTGCCCGGTGTTCCGCCTCGCGTCGGCAGGCTCGGCGCCGGCTCAGCATTTGACGCGGGACCGGATTTTCCAGGCAGGCTTATTGCGCCGAATATCACGCCCGATGGAGAAACCGGTGCGGGTAGTTGGACCGATGACATGCTAGCGCGGGCGATTCGAGAAGGCATCGGCCACGACGGGCGAGCGCTGTTTCCGATAATGCCTTACATGAATTATCGCGAGATGCCCGACGAGGACCTCGCTTCGGTGATTGTCTACCTGCGCTCGCTTGCGCCGGTTCGCAATGAGCTGCCGAAAACAGAAATCCGATTCCCGGTGAAATACTTGATTCGCGGCGCGCCGCAACCGATCACCGGAGCTGTGCCGACGCCTGACCTTTCCGACTCGGTAAAGCGCGGCGAGTTCCTGGTTCGGATGGCGAGTTGCGCCGACTGTCACACGCTTCAAGATAGGGGGCAACCGAAACCGGGATTCGAGTTCGCCGGAGGGTTGATTTTAAACGGACCGAAAGGACTTGTGATGGCTGTAAACATTACGCCAGACGCGTCGGGCATTTCATATTACGACGAAGATCTGTTTCTTCAAGCGATACGCACCGGTCACGTGAAGGCGAGAGAGCTGAGCCCGGCGATGCCCTGGGTGATCTATCGGAACATGACTGACGCGGACCTAAAAGCGATCTTCGCCCACCTTCGGACGCTCAAACCGGTCAAGCACACGATCGACAATTCTGAAGAACTGACGCAATGCAGACTGTGTGGTTTGAAACACGGAGGCGGCGAACGGAATTAACCTGAGCTTGCAGTGCGCTAGGGGATCTGACTGCGCTTAAGGTCGACGGTGAGGGTCGTGCCTGAAAACTTGGCTCTTGCGTGGACGGGGATTCG
>DATFWM010000580.1:0-3995 GCA_035259295.1 Blastocatellia bacterium
GCCGCGAACGATTGCCGCGCTCCGCGTGCCGGTTATCGGGGCGGCGTTGAGCTTGTTGGTGGGCACCGCGCTCGCCTTGTTCTTCAGGGTTCAAGCCAAGCATTTAGCATCCAACTCCTCGTTGGCGGGGATGATGGTCGCGCTTTTCTTCTTTGCCCATATGAGCCTCGCCGCGTTTGCGCCCTACCTTTCGTCACGCGACCTTGCCGAAGCAATTGACCGCGAGTATAAACAGGGAGACGTGATAGTGATCGACGGAGAATACGAAGGCGGCTCGTCAATAAACTTCTACACAAAGAAGCCGGTGTCGGTTCTGAACGGGCGCTCGGCCAATCTCGAATACGGGTCTTACTTCGAAGACGCGCCTGCGATTTTCCTTAATGACGTAGACCTCGGAGCGCTGTGGAATAGCGCGGGCCGCGTGTTCCTTTTGGTGGCGTCGTCGCGCCTTGACGAGGTGAGGCAAGTCACCAATGGTCCCGTTTATGTGCTATCGGAAAGCGGCGGCAAACTCGTCGTAACAAATCAGCAATCAAAATGACGATGGCAAGCACGATTTTACTTCTGATGATTGCTATGGCGCCGATCTTCGCGCCGCCGCAAGCGGACCCGATTGCGCAAGTCGATGCGTTGTTTGCCTCGCGCGACAGCAACGATAACTTGAACCGCGCGGCGTCCCTGATGGAACAACTTACCGCACGCGACCCCTCCAATTACGAAGCGTGGTGGCGGCTGGCGCGGCTTAGATACTACCTGGCGGACCGCCAAAGCGATCAATCGAAAAAGAGTAAGCTGCTTCAAGCAGGCGTCGAGGCTGCGAAGAAGGCCGTCGCCATAGAAGACAAACGTGTTGAAGGTCACTTCTGGTATGCCGCAAATGAAGGCGAATACGCGGATTTGAAAGGCGTGCTTCAAAGCCTCGGTTTAGTTAAAACGATCCGCAAAGAGTTTGAAGCCGCGCTTGCGATCAACCCAGCTTACGAAAACGGCGCGATCTATTCGGCTCTCGGCCAGATTGATCTGAATCTGCCGAGACTCTTGGGCGGCAACGATCGGCGCGGTCTCGAAAGGCTGGAAGAGGGCTTGAAGGTTGGACAAGACAACGCGGAGTTGAAGGTCTCGCTCGCCGAGGCGTATCAGAAAAAAGGAAGAATGGACGAGGCAAAAAGGTTGCTGGAATCGGTACTGAGCACAAATGACCCGGCGAGGAGCCCCAGGGAGTTGGAAGAGCTGAGAGCTAAAGCTCGCGAGCTGTTAGCGAAGATGAAGTAGCACAGACTTTAGTCTGTGTTCCTGAGCACACAGACTGAAGTCTGTCCTACCTCACGACTGCGTATATCAACTCGTCGATGGTCTGGCCGTCCTTCGTTACGCTCTTTCTCATTCGGCACTCAAATTCATAGCCCGCTTTTTCGAGGACCCGCATCGAAGGCGTGTTCCACTCGAACACGCCAGCGTACACACGGCACAGGTCGAAAGTCGCAAATGCATAATCTGTAACCGCGCAAACCGCTTCAGTAACAATTCCGCGTCCCCAGAATTCTTCGCCCAACCAGTAGCCTATCTCTGCGGTTCTTCGGAACACGTCGTCTTTCAGCACCAGCCCGATTCCTCCGACAGCTGCGCCGTCGACAACAATCGCGAAATTGGTTATCGGCCCCGTTGGGTTGGCGATCTCGATCCAATGGCGTGCGTCCGCGAGTGTGTACGGATGCGGAAACGAGTCGCGAAGATTGCGCCAGATTCGCCGGTTGTTCGCATGCTTAACCAACGACTTCTCATCACCTGGCTTCCATTCTCGGAGTAGCGACTTGTTCAGCTTGATCTCCATACGCCCGCAACCCGTCGTCAAAATTATACGGGTTCCACAGAATTTGACCACGTATAGGACCATCGTTAATACCACGAACCGCGACGACGTTATTATATTTGCACCCTAAAGCAAGTCGCGGCGCGCATGTTTATGGGTGTGAGCAGAATCGCCGAACTTATTGAAATGATGTTCGTTCTAGTAACTTGAGGTCGCATAAGTTAAGCCGAGATACGGAATCATAATATGAAGTTTCTTGAGTCAGTAACGCTCGCTCTGAGCGCCATCTTCGCTCATAAACTGCGTTCGTTTCTGACGCTACTTGGGATTATCTTCGGCGTTGCGACGGTCATCGTCGTCGTTTCCTTGATCGAAGGCTTCAACAAGTATTTCAACGACAAGATCGCCGACCTCGGTTCGAATGCCTTCGTAGTCAACAAGATGGGAATCGTCACCAGCCTGCAGGAATGGATGGAGCGCAACAAGAAGAACAAAGACATCAAGCTCGACGATTTTCACGCGATCAAAGAACATCCGACCTACGTTCGCGACGCGGCGGCGATGATGCGACGGCGCGGCAACATCAAACGCGAGACCCAGCTTCTTCAAGACATCGAGATCATGGGCGTCACGGCGAATATGATCGATATCGATTCGGTAAAGGTCGATCAGGGCCGCTACCTGACTCAGACTGAAGAAGAACATTCTCGTTACGCGTGCTTCCTCGGGTACGGCGTGGCGAATCAGCTTTTTCCAAGCGTCGATCCGATCGACAAAGAGATAAAGATCGAAGGCTTGCCGTTCCGCGTCGTTGGCGTCGCACAAGAGATCGGCACAGTTTTCGGGAACCCGCGCGATAACTTCGTGCTGATGCCGCTTTCGACTTATCAGGGCATCTACGGCTCGCGCGGGTCGATCTCCATTCGAGTGGCGGCGATCGGTCCTGAGTCAATCGAGCGCGCGCAGGATGAAGTTCGGGTGGTGCTTCGAGGGCGCCGGCATTTGAATTACAACGACCCGGACAACTTCGGCATCGTGACTTCGGATGCCTTGAACAATTTGCGCGAGAAGATTTTCGGGACGATTTCGCTGGTAGCGATCGGAGTCACATCGATTGCGCTGGTGGTCGGCGGCATCGTCATCATGAACATTATGCTGGTGTCGGTGACTGAGAGGACTCGCGAGATCGGGATTCGAAAATCGCTGGGGGCAAGGCGCACCGACATCGTGCGTCAATTCTTATCGGAGTCGACCGTGCTGTCGCTGCTCGGCGGGCTGATCGGCGTTGCGATAGCTTACGGACTCAGCAAGTTGGCGACCGTGTTCTTCAGTTTGCCGACGGCGCTGCCGGTGTTCTGGACGTTTATGGCGTTGACCGTCTCGGCGAGCATCGGGTTGTTCTTTGGAATTTATCCCGCGTGGAAGGCCGCAAAGCTCGACCCAATTGAGGCGCTTCGAGCGGATTGAAGTAGCACAGACTTCAGTCTGTAATCTGATGACAGACTAAAGTCTGTGCTACGTCGAATATGAGCAAACAAGACACAAGTGAAAGCTTCTGGATGGCGTTCGCGACTCTGCGCGCGCATAAGTTCCGTTCGTTCCTAACGGTGCTCGGCGTTGTTATCGGCACAGTCACCGTGATGGTCATCGCTTCGTTCATCTCTGGACTCGACCAACAGTTCAAGAAAGACATCGAATCCTTCGGCACCAACGTAGTCTTCATCTACAAATTCGATCCGGGCATTCACACTGGCCGGCTCTCGCCTGAAGAACGCATGCGCAAGCCCATCACCTACGAAGACGCGCTTGCCATTCGAGAGCAGTGCCCTTCGGTCAAATATGTCGCGCCGTTCCTCGGGCCCGATGACGTGCAGAAAGTTCGCTACCAAGATCAGGAGCTTTACATCACACAGGTCCAGGGGACCACTACTGATTACGAGCGAATGTCGTCGGTGCACATCGCCGAGGGGCGCTTCTTCACCGAGGTCGAGAACCAGCACCGCGCGGACGTATGCGTGATCGGCGCGGACATCGCCGACAAGTTCTTCCCTCACCTTCAAGCCCTCGACAAGCAGATTCTTGTCAACGAGAAACCATTCATTGTGATCGGAGTGCTGCAGAAGAACGACAACTTCTTCGTCGGCGACAACGACGGAGGCAATCAGAACCGCGCGGTCTACGTTCC
>DATFWM010000581.1:0-3193 GCA_035259295.1 Blastocatellia bacterium
CCGCCAGGCGTTGAATTACCTCGTCCCGTTTGCGCTCGGCGAAAGGAAGTGGCCTTACAAACAACTTGGCGCATGGCCGCCTCAAATGTTGTTTCCGTTGATGCGGCGCGCCGCGGCCAGGTTTCAGGACGAGCAGCTTCGCCTGGCGTTGGCTAAGCTGCCTGATGCGGGTCTGGCCGACCGCAGCCGTTTGCTCGTTCCAGGCAATCTGCAATTACCGTAGCCGAGGTGTTTATGTTATTTGCGATTGGGCAGATTCGACCATCCCAGCCGCAAGATCACCGCTCATGACGGCGCTCTCGATCGTTGCAGGCAACCCTGTTTTCGTCCAATCGCCGGCAAGAATCAAATTCGGAATCGACGTTCGCGGGCAGGGTCTCAGATTATCCGACTCCACAGTATGTGAAAGCGTGGCCTCGCGTTCTTTCACGATCACGCTGTGACGCACATCGGCCGTTCGGCTCTCCGGCAAAAGCTCGTGCAGTTCGCTGACTGCCATCTCCACCAGATCATTCCTCGTCCAGTCCACGAAGTCGCGCGCCGCACTGATGATCACCGCAATTTGATTCGACCGCTTGCCAGTCGAGACAATCAGGTCCTTATTGAATAGCCACTGGCTTCGAGTGCCCAACAGTCCTACGAATTCTCGATCGGTGATCGGCCGGTCGAACCAGAGATTGATTGAAACTATCGGCGACGATCCAAGCTTCTCCAGCGAAGCGAACTCGTCGTTCTTCAGCTCATCAGGCAGGATCGCAAACAACGCCGACGGAGGAACTGCGCCGATGAAGTTGTCTGCTTCTATGCGTTCGCCGTCTTTAAGCTCGACAGCCACCGCTGCCCCGCGCTCGATTACAAGCTGCTGCACCTGAGCATTCGTCTGAACCTCACCGCCTCGCGACTTGATGAAGTCGCTCGCGCCGTCGGTGTAAAGATCACTCAATCCAACTCGCGAGATCCCGATGTTAGCGCTCCTCGAATCGCCGCCAAACGCTTCCTTCAGAACTACCTGTAGCATTCGAGCCGAAGCGATGCGAGGACTTTGATTCAAAGTTGCGATGACCATCGGGTACCAGAAGCGCGTCTTGATTCGATCTGATTGTCCAAGCTGGCCGAGCCATTCGTCGACGGTCAGTGAGTCCGGCGAGAAGCGGCCGTTGGTTTTGATCGCGTGGCGAAGGTTCAATGCCCGAAGCTTGTCGCCGGCTCCGAGTCCTTTCATTCGGAACAGACCCGCCAGCACGTTTAGCGGAGCGGGAAGTGGAGGGCAGTCGAAGCTCGCAAAGCCTTCTCGGTCGAGGAAATCAACTCGAGGGCGCTCCTGAAACTTCAACCGGTCGAGACGACCGATAGTTTTGAGGAAGTCTATCGTGTGATGATAGCAGCCCATGAAAAGGTGCTGCCCGTTGTCTACAACGTCGCCGGTCTTCTGGTCGATGAACGAGTACGCGCGGCCACCGAGATGACCCCTGCGTTCGAGCACAGTCGCCTTATAGCCGCGCTCACTGAGCCTGACTCCGGCGGTCAACCCCGCGAAGCCGCCTCCGATTATTACAACTCGCGCCGACACGCTTACCCCTTGAGTTTGCTCTTCAACCAGATGCTGAAAGCGATTTGCAGCCGTCGCCACTTCGAGACCGTCAGCCGACTGCGGAAGACATCAAATCTCACCGCTGGTATCTGATCGAGCAGCTCGCGGTAAATCGCGCCCATTATTTCAGCCGCAAACATCGAAGCCCGATCTGAATCCGGGAGGGCGGCCGCGGCTTTTTCAAAATGCGACTGCGCGCGAGCGTGCTCGAATTTCATTAGCTCGATGAACGGCGCGTTGTAAGTGTTCAATCGCAGATCGTGTTCCGAATAGCCGAACCGCTCCAGGTCTTCAAGCGGAACGTAGATTCGTCCTCGCGCAGCGTCTTCCTTCAAATCGCGCAGGATGTTTGTAAGCTGCAGCGCAAGTCCCAAATTCACCGCGTACTCTTTCGTTCGCGCCGACTCGTATCCGAAAATCTCGATGCAAATCAACCCGACCGCCGAAGCCGCGCGATAACAGTATTCTCGAAGATCGGCGAAGGTCTGATAGCTGTGCCACTTCAAATCCATCTCCATCCCGTCGATCAAATCGAGGAACGGTTGCTTGGGCAGATCGAATTCTTCAATCGATACAAGCATGCGCTCGCCGAAGTCACTGGTAGGACACCCGTTGAAGCACGCCTCAACCTCGTCGCGCCAATACTGCAGCTCGGCGTAGGCGCTTCGTCCGGTCTGGTCCTCGTCGACTATGTCATCAAGCAAGCGGCAATAGGCGTAAACGTTTTTGATCGCGCGGCGCTTATCAGCCGGCAGCAGCAGAAACGAGTAGTAAAAGTTCGAGGCGGTCGCGCGGGCCAGCCTGCGCCGCGCCCCGATTACCCGAGACATTGCTGACGAAACAGTCGAAGCCATTAGTGATGCCCAAAAGCCTCCTTGCTTGCCGCGGTAAGAAGAATCTTCAGCTTGTCGGTAGAGGTAATAACGGGTCGGCGCGCGAAAACGTCCCAGCCGTTCTGCTCAATGCGCTCGAGTATACGCATCCCGCCAAGCCAGGTCGCTCGGAGTTCCAACCCGAGCCTTCCGCTCACCGATGCGCAGAGCGGTTTGCCGCTGTAAAACATCTCGCGTGTCCGTTCGATCTCAAATCTCATTAGCCGCTTGAAGCTATCGTTCGCGCGGCGGCGCGTTAAGTCATCCGCCGTCAAATCAAATCGCGACAGGTCCTCCTCAGGGAGATAGATGCGGTCCTTGTCTAAATCGATCGCAACATCCTGCCAGTGATTCGCGAGCTGAAGCGCGGTGCAAATGTGATCAGACCAATCAAGACGCTGCTGGTCGCGGTAACCAAACAACAGGAGTATCAACCTTCCGATTGGATTTGCCGAGCGCCGGCAATAATCGAGCAACTGATCGAAGGTTTTATATCTGCGGACCGTCACGTCTTGCGCGAAAGCGGAAAGCAAATCTTCAAGCAGTGCTGATGGCAGCTCAAACTCAGCGACGGTCTGGGCGAGCGCAACGAAGACCGGATGCCTCGCGCGGCCTGCGACCGCGTCTTGCAACATCCGCCGCCACTGTTCGAGCGACTCCAGCCGTTCCTGCAGTGTGAAAGGTTCTGTGTATCCTTCATCGGCGAAGTCGTCGGCGATTCTGGCGAACG
>DATFWM010000582.1:0-15202 GCA_035259295.1 Blastocatellia bacterium
TTGCTGGTTGTGAGCAATGATTCGAGTCTTGACCGTCGTAGGCCGCGGTCCGTCCACGACCAGTCCGCGTGGACTCACGTCGATCTCTTGAAACGCGCTTCGCAATCGGTCCGCATCAGAGTCGTCTCCGACTATGCCAACCGGGTCGGGCACGGCGCCCAGCGCAACGAGATTGGAAACGACATTACCGGCGCCGCCGAGGGCCAACGTCTGACGATCAACTTCTACGATCGGTACCGGCGCTTCGGGTGATATCCGACGCACGCGTCCCCAGATGAACTCGTCGAGCATAACGTCGCCTAGGACGACGATGCGCTTGTCGCTGAACTCCTCGACTATCGAAGCAGCACGCTCTTGAGTTAGTAGCTCCATCATCAAATGAGCCGCTGTGTGGCTCAAACCTCTGCAATCGCCGTCTGGGCAGCGTCCGCCTTGTAATTGGCTCCCAGAGCCAGTTCCACGACTTCATCAACAGCTTCGATTACTTCGCTGGCTGGGATGTCCTTTATAGCTCCGTCGCGATTCCTCGATCCGCTATCGACGATTCGGTATGGCGCTTCGGTCCACGGATGCCATACCGTCGGGTCGGATGAACCCCACACCGCGACGATCGGGGTCGCAACCGCTGCGGCGATATGCATCGGACCACCGTCGTTCCCCACAAACACACGAGCGATGCCTAGCAACGCTACGAGTTCCTTCAAGCTGAGTTGATCGAGCACCGCTGCACGGACGCGCGTAGCCGAAGTCACTTCCCGCGCGAGTTGTTGTTGTCCGGGTCCGGCGATGACCAGGCTTGAAAGATTCCAGCGCTCTCGGAGGTGGTCAACCACTGCAGCGAATCCCTCGGCGTTCCACCTCTTCGATTCGAGAGCCGCGCCAGGCACGATGCAAGCAAAGTTTCCGAATCGCTCCGGGATGCCAAGCGCCCGAAGCCTCTCTGTCACGCGAAGCTTCGCCTCCGCCGACACCGCCAGGCTCAACTGCGGTCGGGATGACGGCCATGGCACGCCCGACCAGCTTAAGAGAGCGAGCTGTTGCTCGACGCTGTGGATGCGCGAGCGACCCAGAATCACGTCCGGCGCCGGTGCTCGATCAGAAAGCAGCCACGACAGAGGCAGATCTCGATAGCCGACCGAACGGCTCGCGCCCGAAAGCCTCACAAGCATTGCTCCCGTAGAACCGCCGTGCATGTTGAAAGCCGCGTCGAAGCCGCCGCTGCGCAACTGAGCGACCGATCCCGCGCGTGATGCGAGCGACCCGCTAGTGATGATCAGCTTATCGACCAGCGGATGATCATCAAGGAGCGGCGCGGCAAGCGGCTCTGACACCACTGTAATCTTTACATTCGGATGCCAGGACTTAAGCGTCGCAAGACAGGGAGTCATCAGAACCGTGTCGCCGATCGAACGCAAGCGGACGAGCAGCACGCTTCGAACTCGCGACGGGTCAAGCGTGTCTGGGGAGATCGGCAGGCTGGACACTTCACTCTTCAATGACTGCCTCGTCGATGAGCATCACCGGGATGTCGTCGCGTATGGGATAGACGCGCTTGCACTGAGCGCACTTCAGCCCGCTTCCGTCCGACTTCAGTTCTACTTTCACTTTGCAAACGGGGCACGCAAGTATTTCGAGCAGTCTTTCGTTTACCGGCATTGGCGCCTCCTGATTGAGGCGTCAAGTCTAACATTCGATTTCTAAGAGCGTCAATTTTTGAGATAACCCTCAGCAGCTCGGAGGCACCAGCGGGTTGCAACAGATTTGCCGCTAGGCCTTGCTGGTTGTTGTCGAAGTGTCCGGAGCCTTTCTCAGCATAGCGTAAACGGTCGGAGTCACAACCAGCGAAAGCAGCAACGCGATTGCCAGGCCGCCGATCACCGCAATCGCGAGAGGCTGCAACATCTCGGATCCTGACCCGATCGCGAATGCCAGCGGCGTCATCCCGAGCATCGCCGCCAGCGATGTCATCAACACCGGCCTGAACCTCCGCCTTCCCGATCGAACCAATGCCTGGCGCAGCGTGTCGCCTGAGGCAAGGTGATCCTCAACAGCATCCAGCATCAGGATTCCATTCTTAGCCACAATACCGACAACCATGATCATTCCCATGTAGGAGACTACGTTGAGCGTCGTGTGAGTGATTAACAACGCGGCGAGCACACCGCTCAACGCGAGGACCGCGCCGGCCACTATCGCCGCCGGATGAATGAAGGACCGAAACTCGATGAGCAGCGTCAGGAAAACCAGCGCGATCGCAAGCCCCAATGCAAGCGTAAGCTCACGGAAGCTTTGCTGCTGCTCGCGGTAGAGACCTCCGTACTCGATGGTCATTCCCGGCGGCAGGGTCACTTTCTTTGCCAGCCTCGATTTGACTTCTTTGATAGCCGTGCCTAGATCGAGCCATTCTTGCAGTCTCGCAGTCACGGAGACCGTTCGCCGCAATCCGTCGCGCAAGATCTCCGTCTGGCCTTTGTCATAGTCGATGTCGGCAACTTGTTCGAGACGAAACAGCGCATTCTTCGAAAGCGAGCGGATTGGAAGCGCCCGTAACGCGTCGAGCGACATGCGCAGCTCCTTCGGCAGCACGACCCGAACGCCGATGAGACGATCCTGCTGCAGGATCACCGAAGTTGCATCACCCGTCATTGCGGTAGTGACGGTGTTGGCAACATCAGTAGCATTTACTCCAAGCGCGGCCGCGCGTTGCGGGTCGATCTTGAAAGTGATTGCCGGTCCGCTCACAACCACGCCATCGAACGTGTCCACGACTCCCGGGATCTGTTTTATCACGCCTTCGATCTCGGCAGCCTTTTGATGAAGCGCATTGGCGTCCTCGCTGAAGAGTTTTATCTCGATGGGCTGAGGCTCGCTGCTCAGGTCTCCGATCATGTCGCTCAGGATGCCGGGAAGCTCGACGTGATATAGCGATGGCTGTGTTGACAAGATCTCTTTGCGGATGTCGTCCTTCACTTCATCGGTAGAACGCTGGCGGTTCGGCTTCAGCTTTACCGCGAAATCGCCCCTGTTCGGCTCGGTAACGAAGAGTCCCAACTCCAAACCTGTCCGCCGCGAGTAGCCCTCGACTTCGGGCGTGTCCTTCAACATATCCTCGACGTGTTTAAGGACCTTGTCTGTTTCGGCTAGTGAGGTTCCTGGAGGCGTGTTGTAATCCAGGATGAACGCGCCTTCGTCAAACTCAGGCAGGAATTCCGAGCCAACATTTCGGTAGATGAGATAAGAAACCGCGATTATACACAGGCAGACGACGACAACTGCGCCGCGATTGTCGAGCGCGTGTCCCAGCAGCGATTCGTAGCGACGCACGATCGCACCCAAAATCCTTCCCTGCTCCGCTGTTTCTTCGCGCTCGTCGGCCTTAAGCTCGCCTTCCCACTCGACGCCGCGCAGGCTGTCCTCCGGAAGTTTCCGTTTAAGTTTGACCTTGACGAATCGCTCAGCAAGCACGGGAGTAAACGAAAGCGCAAGCACAAGCGAAGTGAGCAGGGCGACTGCCATCGTGAGCGCAAGCGAGCGGAAGAAAACTCCCGTCACCCCCGTGAGCAGCGTGAGCGGAAGGAATACAACAACTGGAGTGATGGTCGAGCCGATAATCGGAACAGTAATCTCCGATACAGCGGCTTGGACCGCGTCGTGGCGAGACTGCCCGCGCGCGCGGTGGGTGTAGATGTTTTCAACCACGACTATCGCGTCGTCTATTACCAGCCCGATTGCGGCTGCCACTCCACCGAGCGTCATCAAGTCGAAGCTCAAACCTGTCAGCCACATCGCAACAAACGTCGCCAGGATGGTGACTGGGATCACTAGTATCGCCACCAGCGTTGTGCCGACGTTTCTGAGGAAGCCAAACAGTATGGCGACCGAAAGCAACAGTCCAATGAATATAGCCTCGAGCACAGATCGGATAGAGGCGCGGACCAGCAGCGATTGGTCGTAAAACGGGGCGACCCTCACGTCCTTTGGAATCTGGGAACGCATGGCGCCTAACTCGGCTTTGACCTCGTCGACGACCTCGACGCTGTTTGCGTCGAATTGCCGGTTGATGTTGAGCAAGACCGCTGGATGACCGTCGGCGGTGACGGCCGTGTAATTCGGAGCGAATCCTTCGCCGACCGCGGCTATGTCGGCCAGCATGACCGGCGCGTTGTTAA
Source organism: Blastocatellia bacterium (assembly GCA_035259295.1). Taxonomy (GTDB): domain Bacteria; phylum Acidobacteriota; class Blastocatellia; order UBA7656; family UBA7656; genus Onstottus_A. The sequence goes on from DATFWM010000582.1 coordinate 4,170, forward strand.
CAACCGCAACGACAATTCGGTTCAATTCGTCCGGACGCTTCGCCTGGCCGCTGACAAGCGCGAGCTCCAGCTTGTGGTTTTCTTCGACGAGCCCCGGCGAGGCGATGATGTTAGCTTTGTTCACCGCATCGACCACCTGCTCCAACGAGACGCCGTGCGAGATGAGCTTCGCGGGATCGACGGTGACGTGATACTCGCGTTTCTGCCCGCCCGCGATAGTCACGCTGGCAACCCCCGCAAGCCTCGCGATTCGAGGTCTGACCACGTAAGTCACAAGGTCGCGCAAGTTGGTTGGGTCGCGTTCATCAGACGTGAAGCTGTAGCCTGCAACCGGGAACACGGCGAATGTGAGGCGCTCGATGTTGCGTACTTGGACTGTGGATGGAAGGCTCGACATCAATTGCGCGAGCCGCTCCTGAACCATCTGAAGCGCCTCTTTGATATCCACTTTCCAGTTGAAAAAGAGATTGACAGAACATGCGCCGCGCTCGGTGGTGGATTTAATGCGAGTGATGCCCGGCAGCCCGTTCATTGCTTCTTCGATTGGACGCGTGACCGAGACCAGAACTTGCTGAGCGGGAACTACGCCGTCGTCGATGATTATCACGACTCGGGGGAAGTCTGTCTGGGGGAAGATGGCAACAGGGAGTTGGAACGCGGCGAAGATTCCCGCGGCGCAGAGCAATCCGACCAATACCACGACGGCTCGTTTTTGATTGGATATAACTCGCGCAAGGGTCATTTAATAATTGAATGTGCTTGATGAAGGTTGGAGAGTCAACTTGATCAGGGTGCTAACCGCAGTATTTAATCGGGACGTTGTGGCGCACAGCCATCAGATCGAGACCAAAGGAGTCGATGCTTCGGCTAAGCTACTTCAAGCTCACGGCTTCGCAAGTACTTGATCCTATCGCGAAGCTCCGCCGCGCGCTCAAATTCGTACTTCGCAGCCGCAGCTCGCATCTGCCCCTCGAGCTTCTGAATCGTTGCGGCTATGTTCTCGACCGAGTACTCCTCTGCTTCTTCGGCGACGCTCGGCAGCCTAAAGTAGTCGGCCTCCACAATCGACACCAGCGTGGAATCAATAGCCTTCACAATCGACTGCGGAGTGATGCCGTGCTCGTCGTTGTAGTGGGCTTGCTTCTCGCGGCGGCGCTGGGTCTCGCCAAGCGCTCTCCGCATTGAATCAGTCACGCGGTCGGCGTAAAGAATTGCCTTGCCGTTCAGGTTGCGGGCAGCCCGACCGATCGTTTGAATCAACGACTGCTCAGATCGCAGGAAGCCTTCTTTGTCAGCATCAAGAATCGCGACGAGCGAGACTTCCGGCAGATCCAAACCTTCGCGCAGCAGGTTGATTCCAACCAACACGTCGAACTCGCCGGCACGCAAGTCGCGAAGTATTTTTATGCGTTCGAGCGTTTGAATCTCGGAATGCAGGTAGCGCACTCGCGCGCCCAGCTCCGCAAAGTACTCGGTCAGGTTCTCGGCCATCTTCTTTGTCAGCGTGGTGACCAACACTCGCTCGTTTCGAGCGGCGCGCATTCGCACTTCGTTCAGCAAATCGTCGATCTGGCCCTTGACGGGCCGTACGTCGACAACCGGATCGATCAGGCCGGTTGGGCGTATGACCTGCTCGACAAACTCACCTGAGGTCTTCGACAACTCGTAGGGTCCGGGCGTAGCCGAAACGAATATCAGTTGATCAACTCTGTGCTCCCACTCCTCGAAGTTCAGCGGGCGATTGTCCAACGCCGAAGGCAAGCGAAAGCCGTATTCGACCAGCGTTTTCTTGCGAGATTGATCGCCGTGGTACATCCCTCGAATCTGAGGAATCGTTTGGTGGCTCTCATCAACTAATACAATCGCGTCGCGAGGCAGATAATCAAGCAGCGTCGGCGGCGGCTCGCCCGGCAGGCGCCCGGTCAGGTGACGCGAGTAGTTTTCGATGCCGTGACAATAACCAAGCTCCTTTAGCATCTCGATGTCGTACAAAGTGCGCTGGTGCAGCCGCTGAGCCTCGAGCAGCTTGCCTTGTTCGATGAGCTGCGGCTCCCACCAGTCAAGCTCTTCCTTGATTGTTCTGATCGCCCGCTTGAGTCTGTCCTGAGGCATCACGAAGTGCGATTTGGGATAGATCGGCAGCCGCTCGTGGGTTTCAAGCACCTCGCCCAATAACGGATCGATCGTTGAGATCGCCTCGACTTCGTCGCCCCAGAACTCGATCCTTATGGCGCTTTCTTGATAGACGGGATAGATCTCCACAACGTCGCCGCGGGCTCTGAACATGCCACGCTCGAACGATGTGTCGTTGCGCTGGTATTGGATCTCGACCAGTTTTTTCAGCAGTGCAGTGCGCGACAATTGCTGGCCTCGCTCGACGAACGCGATCATCCCGTAATAAGCGTCCGGGTCGCCGAGGCCGTAAATACACGAGACGCTTGCGACGATTATGCAGTCGCGCCGCTCGAACAGCGTTCGCGTAGCCGAAAGCCGCAGCCGATCTATGTCTTCGTTTATCGTCGATTCCTTCTCGATGTAGGTGTCGGTCGAGGGAATGTAAGCCTCGGGTTGATAGTAGTCATAGTAGCTGACGAAGTATTCAATCGCGTTGTCCGGGAAGAAGGACTTGAATTCTTGATAGAGTTGCGCCGCGAGCGTCTTATTGTGCGCCATCACCAACACCGGACGATTGACGCGCTCGACGACTGCGGCCATCGTGAAAGTCTTGCCGCTTCCAGTCACTCCGAGCAGCACTTGATGTTGAACGCCTTCCTCGACCCCGCGAACTAAATTCTCGATTGCCTGAGGCTGGTCGCCTTGAGGAACGTAGTCGCTTACGAGCTTGAAATTCATTTCTTCCCTTCACGCTTGATCATGATGAGAACGAGCGCACTTAAATACACGACTGACGAGTATACAAGCACGCCTGAGGCGAGAGCAATCATCGAGAAAGTGCAGTCGCGAAAAAAATTATTCAAATAAATTTGATCTTCGTGCTGATTGTGCTTGACATCGATTCAACTCATGCTGATAATGCGGAGTGCCATCACACGTTGCCCTTAGTCGTCGAGAGCAGTTCCAAGCAAGTTGACAGCTTATCCAAGAGCAGAGGCGCGACTATTAACCTGGTCACTCAAACTGATGTCCCTGGTGTCGAGTTTTTCAGACGCGGCAAAGTTCGCGACGTTTATGCGATCGATGACAGGCTGTTGATCGTCGCCACCGATCGTATTTCAGCTTTCGACGTCGTGCTACCGAACCCGATTCCACACAAAGGCGCGGTCCTCACAGCGCTATCAGTTTTCTGGTTCGACTTCCTGAAAGACACCGCAGCGAATCATCTGATCACCACCGATGTCGAGCAGTATCCTGAGCCGCTCAGGTCTCATCGCGAGCAGCTCGAAGAGCGATCGATGCTGGTCGCGCGAGCCGAAGTGTTTCCGATTGAGTGCGTCGCTCGCGGCTATCTCTCCGGGTCTGGCTGGAAAGAATATCAGACGAGCGGCGAGGTGTGTGGCGTGAAGCTACCCACCGGGCTTAGAGAATCCGATAAGCTTTCAGAGCCGATTTTCACTCCTGCCACGAAGGAAAAGACCGGACACGATATCAACATCAGCGAGCGCGAGATGGCTGATCGCATCGGTGGAGAAGCGACGCGAAAACTCAAGGAGTTGACGCTGACGCTTTACTCGCGAGCGGCGGACTATGCCAATTCGCGAGACATTATCATCGCCGACACGAAGTTCGAGTTCGGTGTCAAGGATGGAAACATAATTCTGGTTGACGAGGCGCTGACGCCGGATTCATCCAGGTTTTGGTCCAAAGAAACGTATCAACCAGGTCGAGGGCAGCAATCGTTCGACAAGCAGTACGTCCGCGATTACCTCGAGACGGTCAAGTGGGACAAGCAGCCCCCGGCGCCTAGCCTGCCGGAGGCTGTGGTAGCGCGTACGAGTGAGAAGTATCTTGAGGCATACAAGTTGTTGACTGGCGGGACGATTGCAGATCAACCACAAAGACACAAAGCCTCCAGGAGCTGAAGGTTCAACCTCTCGTGTCTTTGTTGCTTTGTGGTTGAGTCCGCAGGGTTATGACGTTTCTCGACTACTTCGTTCTGCTGGTCGTATTGGTATCGGTCGCCTCAGGAGCCACAAAAGGAATCATCAGAGCAATCGTTTCGGTTGCGTTCGCGGTAGCCGGAGTGATTCTGGCAGCGTTGTCGTACACGTACGCGGCGGCGTTGCTGCGCGTCTTTGTAGCTGCGTGGTTGGCTGACTTGCTGGGCTTTGTGCTTGTGTTCACGGTCGTGCTTGTTGCCGGCGCAGTGCTGTCGTGGCGGTTGCGGCGAGGACTTAAACGCGCCCGACTCGGATGGATCGACCACGGGCTCGGCGCAGTATTCGGGTTTGTAAGAGGCTGGCTGATATGTTCGGTGATTTATTTCGCGTTGACTGCTTTTCCCGTAAGGCCCGAGGCTGTTGAGCGAGCTGCGTTCGGACCGGCGCTTCTGGAGGGTACGCGGGTGATTGCTTTTCTGACTTCGCGCGAAGTGAGAGAACGTTTTTTCAACGGCTATGAAACGGTCAAACAAACTCAAAAGCGTTGATTGGTGAGGTGCAGAGGAGAACAGAGATGAAGAATAAGTTGGAAGCCCTCGTATCAGAGATGGTTGAGCACGGAATATTGTTTGAAGACGCGGTGGCGGAATTTGAAAGGTGTTTCATACTCGCGGTACTCAAACGCACAAATGGGAATTTATCAAAAGCCGCCGATGAGCTTCGCATTCATCGGAATACGCTTTCAAAGCGCGTCGGAAAGTATTACCAGAACCGCCACATGCTCGGCGCGCGACATCGCCGGCCTCGCGTTCAAGCGGCCAAAGCCGCAGCAGCCAAGAGCAGAGGGTGAGAACTCAATTCATCGCGAGCAGCTTCTGAATGTCGTCTTCGATCTGCGCCGCCTTTCTCGGCCCGGCGCCGTAATATCTGCGGTAGATTTTTAAGTCGCGGGTGATGAGATAAGTAGTAGGAAATGCTATTACATTGAAATCGTAAGCCTGGTCATCGTCGCCCATCAGTACGGTATACTTCATCTTATTTCGCGCGATGAACGGCTTTACTTCCTTCGGGTCTCCCGAGTCCATTGTGACGCCGACAACCTTGAGTCCCTTGTCTCCGTATTTTTCCTGCAGCCGATTGAGCGCCGGAATTTCAGCGAGGCAAGGGCCGCACCAGGTCGCCCAGAAGTCCAGCACGACGATGTTGCCCTTGAATTTTTCCGCGGGCACCGTTTTGCCGTCGAAGTCTTGAAGGTTGATCGGCGGCAGCGCCTTGAGCTCGGCGAATCCATTGGATGCCTCTTGCATTGATAAAGCAGGCGCCGCAATTGCGATCGCCATCAAAACAGTCAAGAACAGTTTCACAGCATCCTCCAAAAGCCTCAGGTTCGGAGCGTCTGTATGACCCGCCGCGATCAGATTGTAACAAATCAGTACCGCGAACGGTAGCGAGCGCGCAGCTCCGCGGGGCCGCCGCTGTGCGCCACGCTCGCTACCGCTCGCGGTACTGAGTTAATAACCCAGCGCCATTCCATCTTTTCGCGGGTCTGAAGCTCCCATCAGCGTCCCGCTTGCGGGATCGATCATGATCGCCTGACCGCCTCCCATCGATGCACCCGGTTGAGTTACGCGCTGATGACCTTTCGCAACTAATCGTGTAATGATCAGCTCGGTCATCTCGTCTTCGAGTATCACATGATTTCCACTGACATATCTAAATCGCGGCGCTTCGATGGCTTGCTGCAAATTCATTCGGAGGTCGATGAGATTCGTCAGCACCTGGACGTGGCCTTGCGGTTGAATCGCCCCGCCCATCACGCCGAACGACATGAAGAGCTTGCCCTCTTTAAACACCATCGCAGGAATGATCGTGTGAAAAGGGCGCTTGCCGGGCTCGATTCGGTTCGCGTGAGTTGGATCGAGCGAAAAGCCCGCGCCGCGATCCTGCAAAACGATTCCGGTGTCGCCCGCAGCGATCCCCGAGCCGAACTCTTCGAACAGGCTGTTGATGAACGAAACGGCGTTGCGGTCCTTATCTATCACGGTGAAGTAAGTCGTATCGCTGTCACCTCTCACGCTGCCCGGCTCGGGTGTGGCAATCGCGTGGTCGGGCCCGATAAGCGCGCGACGACTCGCGGCGTAGTCCTTCGATAGCAACTGACGAACTGGAACCTTGGCGAATGCCGGATCTGCGATGTATTTGTTGCGATCGGCGAACGCGAGCTTCGTGGCTTCGATCAGCGTGTGGTAGTAAAGATCAGGTCGCGCGTCCATCGACGAGAGGTCGAACCCTTCCAGAATGTTCAGCGTCAACAACGCAGTCAGCCCCTGACCATTCGGCGGGCACTCGTAGACTTTGTAGCCGCGATAATCGGTCGAGATCGGATCCACCCATTCTGAGCGGTGCTCGGCGAAATCCTGCATCGAGAGGAAGCCACCGTTCTTCTGACAGTAATCGACAATCGCGCGCGCGATCTCTCCTCTGTAAAAAGCGTCGCGACCTCCGCGAGCGAGAGTGCGGAGCGTTCGCGCCAGATTCTTCTGGCGAAACATCTCGCCCGCTCGTGGCGCTCTTCCGTCGATCAGGTAGTTCGAGGATGCCGCTGGCGTTCTCCTGAGCTTCTCGGTTGAAGCCTCCCAATCGCGCGCGGCTTTTTCCATCACCGGAAAACCGTTCTCGGCATACTCGATTGCCGGCGCGAGAAGGTCAGCGAGCTTCATTGTCCCGTATTTCTCGAGCATCGTGACCCATCCGTCGACCGCTCCCGGAACCGTTATCGGCTCCATACCGGTAAGCGGCATAGTCTTGATGCCCTTCTTCGCGAAGTAATCGAGATTCAATGCGCGAGGAGCGCGACCGCTCGCATTCAAGCCTTTCAGCTCTCCTGTCTTCGCCCAGTAAACCAGCGCGAACATATCGCCGCCGACACCGGTCATCATCGGCTCGGTGACGTTGAGCACAGCAGCCATCGCGATTGCGGCATCGACGGCGTTCCCTCCGCGTTTGAGAACTTCGAGTCCGACTTGTGATGCAAGCGGTTGACTCGACGCAACCATGCCGTGCTCGGCGCGAACGATCGAGCGTCCGGCCTTGATCTGGGAACTCCAGCGTTTGCCATTGGAATCAGAATGAACGGCTGCTAGAAGCATAAATATCACGGTCGCAAGCGATGCTGCCCTGCGCAGGGGCTTCGGCGGGAAGCCGAGGTTTGCCATTGACATAACTCCTCCAACACTGAGAGCGTATGCTTCTATCCTCAATCCTCGATGTTCGATCCTCGAACGCTATTGGGCCGGCCGCGTCTGGCCTCGATGACATGTAAAGCAAGTCACACGCCCCACGCTGCCAAGTTTCGCATTCGTATCGCGCACAAGCTGAATCATCTTCCGCGCGGTTTGCTTCTGCGGCTTGTCGTCCTTTTCGAACTGGTCTTTGATGTGACAGTAAGTGCAATCGACCCCAAGCGATGATTTGAACGCAAACATTACTTTCAACAGTCGCTCGGACGGGATGCCCCTGAGAAGCTGAATGTTCTTGTACTTCTGCTCGGCGCGCTCTTCTTTACTGCTTGCCGGCAGCGGATCGAGTGACGGAAGCTCTGCCGATGTTCCCGTCTGACTTGCGGACCCCATTGTATCTGTCCCAGTCGATGGCAGCGGGGGGGCGGGAATCGTCTGGCCGCTGTCGATTGGAGGATGATTCGGTGGAAGCGCCTGCCCTGTGTTGCTGCTGTTGACCGAGGCCGCTTTGGGCTCACTGCTTGCCGCCGATGACGGCGGGGCCGCGCCGCCTCCAGCTGAGCCGACTGAGTTGGCGACGATGAAGCCGAGAACCAAACCCGCTACTATGCCGACGATTCCATAACTGATGTATTCCTTATTCATTCCCTAAGACTCCGAATGAACCCGAGTTTTGACCGTCTAAACCGGTGACCAATATAATCGAGACCCGGAACGATGAAAAATCTTAGCACAAACCATGAGCGAATTCGACCGGCGCCTACGCGCAGCCACAAGTTAATCGAGCTGGTGATCGTCTTGTTTTCGCTGCTTGTATCCCCCGCGACATTCCGCTCGTGGAGTTCACCGCTCGCGCAAGGCCTGACGCAGGCGATCCACGATATCCAAGGTAGCGGCTCTCAATCTCCTTTCGTCGGTCAAGTGGTTACGACGAGCGGCGTCGTCACTGCGATAAAGAGCAACGGTTTCTTTCTTCAAACGGCTGACGCACAAATCGACAACGACCCGAACACATCGGAAGGAATCTTTGTCTTTACATCGAGCGCACCCACGCCTTCAGTGTTCGTTGGCGGGTCATTACGAGTTACAGGCACGGTAGTTGAGTTTCGTCCATCCTCTGATCCCGCCAGCCCTCCGCTAACTGAGATACATCCGACCTCGATCGAGCTGTTAGGCGCAGGCACAATGCCGGCTCCGATAACGATCAAGACAAGTGACCTCAGCCCTTCCGGGTCCCTCGAACAACTTGAAAAGTTTGAAGGCATGCGGGTCGGCGTCGACTCGCTTACGGTAGTCGCGCCGACCGGCGGCAGTGTGAATGAGAAGAACGCTACATCGACTTCCAACGGAGTCTTCTACGGCGTTCTGGCTGGGACCGCCCGCCCGTTTCGTGAGCCGGGCGTTCGCGTACCTGATCCGTTGCCGCCAGGGAGTCCCTGCTGCGTGCCACGCTTTGACGCCAATCCCGAGCTGATCCGCGTCGACAGCAACGGCCAGCGCGGCACGTCGGCGATTGATGTCTCGACCGGCGCCGTCATAACGAACCTCGTCGGCGTCCTAGATTATTCGTCCCGCTCTTATACAATCTTGCCCGATGCAAATGCGTTCACCTTGACGCCGGGCATCGCGGAAGCGGCGCCGGTTTCAAACCCAGCTTCAGATGAGTTCACCGTCGCTTCGTTCAACATGGAGCGGTTCTTTGACACGGTCGACGACCCCGGCGTGAGCGATGTTGCATTGACCGAACAGGCCTTCAATAATCGCCTAAGCAAAGCATCGCTGACGATCCGCAACGTGATGCGCTCGCCCGACATAATCGGCGTTGAAGAGGTCGAGAACCTCACGACTCTGCAAGCGATCGCGAGCCGGGTCAACAACGATACGCTGCTTGCGAGTGGATCGAGCCCTGGCTATTTCCCGCTTTTGACGGAAGGCAGCGATCCCGGCGGTATCGATGTTGGGTTCCTGGTCAAGGGCGCGCGCGTCAATCTCCTCTCAGTATCGCAAGTAGGCAAAGACGCGACGTTTGTGAATCCGAATAACGGCAACGCGGAGACGCTCAACGATCGCCCGCCGCTCGTGTTGCGCGCGAATCTCACCTCGCCTGGCGGAACTGGATTTCCGGTCACGATCATCGTCAATCATCTGCGCTCGCTCTCTGGAATCGACGACCCGACCGACGGCGCGCGAGTGCGAGCGAAGCGACGGGCGCAGGCGGAGTTCCTCGCGAACTTGATCCAAGCGCGTCAAACCGCTGATCCGAACGAACGAATTATTATCGTCGGTGATTTCAACTCGTTCCAGTTCAATGACGGCCTCGTCGACGTCATCGGCACGGTCAAAGGCACGCCAATTCCCGCCAACCAAGTCGTGCTTGCTAGCAGCGATCTCGTTAATCCTGATCTCGTGAGCATCACTGATCTCGTGTCGCCCGAGCAGCATTACTCATTCGTGTTCGACGGCAGCGCGCAGACGCTAGATCACATTCTGGTAAGTCAGAACCTGTTTTCGCGAGTGGCTCGCGTTGAATACGCGCACTCGAACGCAGACTTCCCGGAAACGCTTCGCAACGACCCGAACCGGCCAGAGCGCATATCGGATCACGACATGCCGGTCGCTTACTTCAAGTTGTCTCCGTCCGCGACTGATCTCTCGATGACCAAAACCGGCCCTGATTCCGTTCCTGCGAGTCGCGAGATTACTTATATGATCAACGTTGCCAACAACGGAAGCAGCGCCGCTCCTGATGTGTCGGTGATCGATCCGATAGGAGTCGACGGAACCAGATTCGTCTCGGTGAGCTCGACTCAAGGCACGTGCAATCCGCCCTCGCTCGGCGACCGGGGAGCGGTCGTGTGTCGGCTCGGAGCGCTGGAACCCGGCGCGTCGGCGAGAATCACTTTGGTGGTGACTGCAAACCTCGGAAACTCACTACCGGTGACGGTGACAAACACCGCAATTGCAAGCGCGGTCATCGGCGGCGTGTTCAATCAGACTTTCGCGACCGCCAAAACAACGGTGACTCCGGCGCCGACGATACTGAGCGCTTCGATAAGCGGCAAGAGGCTTTTCGTCAACGGCGTCAACTTTCAGCAGGGTGCGGTGGTTGAGATCAACGGTAACGCGCAACGAACTGCCAACGACGATCAGATGCCGACCTTTGTCTTGATCGCCAAGAAAGGCGGCAAGCAAATAGCTCCCGGCGATACGGCTATGCTTACGGCGTTGAATCCCGACGGAGTTCGCTCGGCCCCTTTCCCGTTCACCCGAACCGTTCAGTAGTTATCTTACGAGGGCCCGTTTGGCAACACCACGAACCACCCCAACTCTACGCCACGCATTACGAGCGAGGGAGTACTTCACCCTTGCGTTCGGCACGATGGTCGGCGTCGGCTGGATGGTGGTCATCGACGATTGGCTCACGCGCGGCGGAGCCGTCGGTGCGATGCTTGGCTTTCTGATCGGCGGGCTCGCGCTGATTCCAATCGCCTATGTTTACGGCCGCTTGACCGAACGAATGCCCGACGCCGGAAGCGAGATCGCGTACACAGCGGCAGTTTTCCCAAGAGCCGTTAGCTTTGCTACTGGATGGATGATGACTCTTGCCTACCTGATCGTGTGTCCCTACGAAGCTGTCGCGATCGGGCGCGTCGGCTCGTACGTCTTTCCGCAGTTGAACTCGATCGAGCTCTATCGAGTCGGCGGTTATCCGGTTTATCTTCCGCACCTGTTGGCC
>DATFWM010000583.1:0-8247 GCA_035259295.1 Blastocatellia bacterium
ACAAGCAGTCCGACCGGCAAACGCGATGCGCTACTGTCACGAAGTAACGCGAGGCTGAAACAGAAAGAAATCATGCACCGCGCGGGCGATTTCGGCTATCGCTCGCTCCCGAGCGGCCACGTCCCTTTCGGATGACTTAACAAACACCGCTAAGGCAACGTGGCCAGCGTTATCGGGGAGCGTGATGATACCCACGTCGTTTGTCGTGCCACCGATCGTGCCGGTTTTGTGCGCGATCTCGGTCCCCTGTGGCAGCAGGCCTCTCAGCCGCGCTTCGCCAGTCCTGCAGCGATGCATTATATCCAGCAAAATCTCAGCGCTTTCCGGTTTGAGCAGGTCTTTGCGATATATTCGCTCAAGCAAAGCAGCCATCGCGTCGGGAGTCGACGTGTCGCGCGGATCGGCATCGAATCTTTTTGCCGCCGCCTTTTGCTCTTCGGGCTTCACGGCGGCAAACGCAGCGCGAAAAGTTGCCGGCGTCCACTGATCCTCCGGCGGAAGATTCGTGACGCCAATCCAGTCGGAGATCAGTTGCGCGGTCGAGCGATTCACGCTGATTCCTTCTATGCCGAGCGCGCGCATCCGAGCGGTTACCGCCTCGGCGCCGCCGGCCGCGCGCAGCAGAACGTCGGTCGCGCTGTTGTCGCTGATCAGCAGCATCAATTCCATCAGGTTTCGAACCGACAGAGCCAGCCCACCTTTGTTGAACAGATCACTGAGCGTCCCGCTGCCCGGATGAAGATCGCTCCGCTTGATCTCGATCATCTGATCAAGCTTCACTTCGCCCTTGTCGATTCGACTCAGAAGCTGCACCGCGATTGGAACTTTGAACGAGCTGGCCATCGGGAAGCGCTCGGTTCCATTCATCGAGACCTGGCGACCGGTCTCGAGATGAATGGCGCTTACGCCTACCACGCCGCCGGCAACTTCGGACAAGCGGACGATCTCGCGTTCAAGTCTCTTGAGCGATGCATCATCTGCGGGTCGTGAACTGGTGGTCAGTGGGGATTGAGAAAAAACCGTCGCTTGCAACCCTGAAGCTATCAACATCAGGAAGCAAGAAGCCAAGCGACGCCTTTGAGATGAAATGCTTTTCATCGAGAGTCCTTCCTCGCCGAATTCCAGATGCAAAGCATATCAGACAACGACAGTTGCTTGACAAGCCGATGCGCGGACTCCATATTTCACAAAAATCTTTCTTGAGGTCGAGTATGTTGCCTTCAGTTTCGTTGCATCGCTCGAAGACGTGCAAGCGAGGCGCATTTCTGTGGTGCGTTTTGCTGGCGCTCGGTTGCGTGCTGCCCGCTGAGCCCTCGGCAGCACCGGCTGAGTACGATATCGTCCTACTGAACGGTAGGGTCATAGATCCAGAATCCGGCTTAGACGGCATTCGCAACGTCGGCATAAACCACGGCACGATTCAAGCCATCAGCGAGAAAGCTCTGCAAGGCCGAACGACAATTCTTGCAACGGCTCTTGTCGTCGCGCCGGGCTTCATCGATCTTCACTCGCACGGCCAGGACCAGGAGAACTACCGCTACAAGGCGATGGACGGGGTGACGACTGCTCTCGAGCTGGAAGTTGGAACTGGCGACGTCGATCGCTGGTACTCCGAGCGCGAGGGTAAGGCGCTGATAAACTTCGGGGTCACTATTGGGCACATACCGGTCCGCATCGGCGTGATGCGAGATCCTGGGACGTTTCTGCCGACCGGTGACGCAGCTCACAAAGTTGCCTCTGATTCAGAGATCGAGCAGATAAGATCGCAAATCGATCGCGGACTGAAACGCGGCGCGCTCGGCGTCGGCTTCGGTATCAATTACACCGAGGCCGCCTCGCGTTGGGAGATTCTCGAAATGTTTCGCGAGGCGGCCAAGCGCGGCGCAACCTGTTTCGTTCATATGCGTTACGCCGGGATGAAAGAGCCGGGCGCAGTCGCGGCACTCGAAGAAGTAATTTCTGCAGTGGCGGTCACCGGTGCTTCAGTGCACGTAGTTCACGTTACGAGTACCGGGCTGCGTGCGACCCCGCACTTGCTGCGGATGATCGACGAAGCCCAGTCACGCGGACTAGACGTGACCACCGAGTGCTATCCTTATACCGCGACTCAGACTGCCATCGAGTCTGCGATCTATGATGAGGGCTGGCGAGAGCAACTCGGCATCGATTACAAAGATCTCCAATGGGTTGCGACAGGCGAGCGGTTGACCGCTGAAAGCTTTGCGCGCTACAGAAAGATTGGAGGAATGGTCATCGGACATTCGATTCCCGAAGATATCGCGCGTACCGCAGTTGCGAACAAGCTGACTATGATCGCCAGCGACGGCATGCTGCAAAACGGAAAGGGTCACCCGCGCGGATCCGGCACGTACGCGCGCGTGCTTGGCCGCTACGTTCGCGAGCAGAAAGCGCTGAGTTTAATGGATGCGTTGCGCAAAATGACTATCTTGCCTGCTCGACGACTCGAGCGCCTCGCGCCGATATTCAAGAACAAGGGTCGAATTCGAGTCGGAGCAGATGCTGACATCACAGTATTCGATCCCGTTCGAGTTATTGATAGGTCCACCTACGAGGACCCAGCGAAGTATTCAGAGGGAATCAAACACGTGCTGGTCAATGGTGCCTTTGTTGTGAAGGACGGTCAGCTTCAAACCGGAGTCGTTCCAGGTCGACCGGCGCGCGCACGCATCAGCGCGAACTAGGGCCGCGGAGGAGAAGGATATTGCCCAAAAGCAGAAAGCGGAAGCCGAGGAGGAGCGGCGGGTCGTCCCGCAGCACCTATTCATCAAAGCGATCCAATCGAAGAACAAAGACAATTGCTGTCGTCGCCATTGCAGCTCTCGCGGTAGCGGGCGTGCTGTTCGCTGGCCTGTTCGTGCTGCGAGGGGGCAGAAGCTCGGGCGGCGAAGTAACCACGGCGTCCGGACTGAAATACGTTGACGAAGTCGTTGGCAGAGGAGACAGTCCGAGGCTGGGTCAGAACGTCACGGTGAATTACGTCGGCACTCTCGAGAGCGGAACTAAGTTTGACAGCTCCTACGATCGCGGCAAGCCGTATACATTTCGGATTGGTACGGGCTCGGTCATCCAAGGATGGGAAGAAGGCCTTATGTCGATGAAGGTTGGCGGAAAGCGAAGGTTAGTCGTTCCGCCTCAGCTCGGTTATGGGAGCGAAGGACGCCCAGGTATTCCACCCAATTCGACTCTCCTTTTCGAAGTTGAGTTACTGGGAGTCCAGTAACCGATTGGCCTCATGTTGTGAGATAATCTCATCTTCGTGACAAATCCTTTCGAAAGCGAGCGCTAATGAAAATCTTGACTGTCATGTTTGTCATCGTGGCTGTAGCCGTCGCGGCACAGAACAACAAAACCCAGCTCACCTGGACAGACACCACCCGAGACGTCTTCATCGACAACGAGCTTGATCGATCAGCTCAGGTGTTGAATTGTGATTCGCCGCAGCGGCTTGCTCTTATTTCAGACAAGCTCGATTCGATTATTGTGCTGGATATTACTCAGCATACCGTCAGCACGATATCGAAGGACGCGTTCAAGTTTGGCGCGGACCGGACATCGGCTATTTCTGATTCTAGCGCGGCGATGAAGAGTGTCGGGAAATTCACTCGCATCGACGGCCCGATCTACTTCTTCGCTATCGCCGCAAAGCCGGTCCTGATCCGCGCGCATCCGGGCGCGACCGGCGAGCTAACTATGGAAAAGCTTTGGGAGACCGTTCCTGTTTGGCGTTCGGTGATGAAGAATTATGAGCCTGACGCAAAGGCGGTCGAAGCGATCAAGGCCCTCGACAAAGAGACGGCTGTTACGCTTGCGTTTGGCACGTGGTGCCCGGACAGCAAGAACTACGTACCTCGCCTGATCAAGGCCCTGCGAGCGGCCGCCAACGACAAGATTCAAATCAAACTCATCGGCATAGACAATCAGTTTCACGAGCCGGTTGCCGTAGTTCAGCCTCGCCGCATCACTAACGTTCCGACGGTGATCGTCGAGCGCGGCGGTCACGAGATAGGCCGCATCGTGGAGACTCCAGCGTTAAAGACGATGGAAGAAGACCTCGCGTCGATACTTGCGGGAAAGCAACTCGTGCACAACGGCCGATGGGACCGTGGAGGGAAGGTCGCCAGTGGCACTTACTCATATCGCGACCGCAGCGGCAAACAAGTCGGCAGTGAAGAATGGGAGCTGTTTAGCACAGCCGAGGGCGGCTACCTTGTTCATAGTCGAATTACGAATGGCGGCCTTTCAACCGAGGTGTTTCACCGCGTGGACGCGAACCAGCGGCCCTCTTTCGCGGAAGTTACAAAACTCGCAGGCGACGACCGCACGCGAACGCGCTTCACCATCGACTCGAACACGATGACCGCTCGCACACGCGGAAGCGTGTCGGGCGTGATAACGCAAACACTCGAATTGCCGCAGCAGTTCTTCCTCTGGTCCCCGGCGGTCGCGGCACAAGGATACATGCAATCGGTCGCTGGCGATCGCTATCAGCTTTCCACCTATCTCACTTCGGGTGACTTCAACAAACCGTCGGGAACTCTCGCTGCGATGAATTGCGAAGCTCGAGGAGAAGAAACCATTCGCGTTCCCGCAGGAGAATTCCGCGCGCGACACGTGACAAGAAAGACAGACAAAGAGACTTCTGAGTGGTGGCTGCACGCGAGTCTGGAAATCCCAGTTCGCGCATCGATCGGAGAGAGGGAGTTTGTGTTGACTTCACTGCAGTTGGCTTCTGCTAAGTGACTTCAATTCTTCAACGATGCCTGCTACCGCGCTAACGTGCTATCCTTCAATCTTCACCACTCCAGTTTTCTCGAGCAAGCGCAGGTAATCCGACACGTCCTCAACCGCGATAGGACCGTACGCCGCAGCCAGATAATCGCGGATCGCTTGGATGCTTCGCTTGCCGTCGACTAAGTTCAGAATCTCGTAAAGTATGATCCCGCCCTTTGGCCTGCCGCCGATTTGCTGCACGATGCGCATATCATCACCGCTCGCGCGGTCTGCCACGTAATTATAGTAGTAGACGT
This sequence comes from Blastocatellia bacterium, assembly GCA_035259295.1. Classification (GTDB taxonomy): domain Bacteria; phylum Acidobacteriota; class Blastocatellia; order UBA7656; family UBA7656; genus Onstottus_A. The sequence goes on from DATFWM010000583.1 coordinate 5,049, forward strand.
CCACCGGGCCACTCACCTTCCTCGCCGGAATGCGACCATAATCCATTCCAACTGATCGAGGCCTGGACGCTTCTTTTGGATTGCGCGGTTTCTGATCTTTAGGCTGCGGCTGCTCCTTTGCTTCCAAGGTGAAGATCACGCGTTTGCCTTTGCGCTGTTCGCTCAGTACGCCGGTGAGCAACAGCCACATGCCGCTCAGTTGATCGACCAAACCGTCGACTTTGGTCTGGAGCAATTTGTCCCCCGGCGCAAGCATTAACACCGATGATAGCTCTTCGGCGTCGAGTTCCAGCGAGCGAGCGATGATATTGCGGGCCTCCTCAGCTCCGGTCTGAGTGCCGGCCGCTTCCGTGGCGCGGGCCCGATCTCGCTCTTTTGGGACTCGGCCCAACGCTCGCGCGAAAACCTCGTCAGCAAGCCGAGCCGCCTCGCGCGCGCCGGCGCGTGCGAGAAAGTATCCCGACGCTGCAGCGATGAAAGTCGAGCGCTTGATCTTGGTGGCGTCGATGTTAGCAGGCGTGTCGTTATTGGTGTGAATGAAGACATCCGGCCAGTCACGCAAGTAAATCGCCGGGATTCGGAACGACCCTTCTTGATAAACATCGTGGTCTGAGCCCATCTCGAACGGCGTGATGTCGGCGACCAGGCTCTCCTTGCTGCCGCCAGGCGAAAGAAGCGCGTCCTCGACACCGGCTCCGGAAGCCGCCTTCACAGCGCCAGCCATCGCATATTCGCCGAAAATGTCGCCGACAGTGTTGATGCAGCTTGGCAGCGACGCCGGCGTGTGAGTGATGTGCAGCACAGACTTGGTGATGTTGTAATTCCCGCCGACCATATCGCAATGAACAACTACCTTCATCCGTCGGACAATCTCCGGGTGCTGGGCGAAGTACGCTACGGTGCCGCTGATCTCGGGAGGCCAGATGAACCTGATCGTTCGGCGCGGAGGCTCGATCTCCCCGCGACGAATCAACGCAGCAAGCGCGCGAGCTGCTTCGAGTATCGCAGCCGCGCCGGAAGCGTTGTCATTCGCGCCAGGCTTCTGGTGACAGAGATGACACGAAAACACGATCTCTTCACCTGCGGCGTCCCTGCCGGGGATGATCGCAGACACGACTTCATAGTTACTCGGCTTCATCTCGGCTTTGACGGTTGCGTGAAGCGAGATCTGCTCGCCACGCGCAAGTCTTGATTGATACTCGCGCGCTTTGCGAAGCGAGATCATGAACGCAAACTTGTTGTTCGGATTGTACGGCGAAAGGTGTCCCCATCTAACGTTGTCCAGGTAGTCTCCCGACCAGCCGGTGGCTTGGTTCTGCTGATAACTCAAAATTCCGGCAGCGCCGCGCTCATCGCACGCCATCTTATGAACACCGGCCAGTCCTCCGCCTGCGAGAACGATGAGGCCTTTCACATCCTTACCCTCGTAGTCTTTCGGCGACGTGCCCATCCCGACGTCTACAAGCGTCGCAGTCACATCGGCCGATTGAGAGTAGTCAGCAAGCGCTACGCGCATCTCGTCCCAGTCGGCGACCTTCGAGCGGGTTGGTTCAGTCTCCCACAGTTCGCCGCGTTCGGCCTCCCATCCCGGAGCGGACTTCAAAGTGTAGTAAGTCTTCTCGCCGTCGGCCGGAAAGCGTTCGATCTGCACTTGCTCGAGCCCGTACTCCTTCGCCTTCGCAGCAATATACTCCGCTGCCCGCGAGAAACCCGAGGAGGCCTGCACGCGATGATAGCGAGCGAGCTCGATCACGGTATCCCTGGCGATCAACCCGCTGATCTCAGAAGCGAGAGCGGTCACCTCCTTGTCAGAAAGCAAGGCTGTTTTGGTGAAGCCTGCCAGGTGCGCTTGACCGACAGACTTAGTGGGAAGGATTTGAACAATAAGAATCGAGAGAATGATAAATGCAGCGGTCTTCTTCATAGGGTAGAAACCTCATCTCCTCGTCAGCAATGCAGTAATAATCGGAGATGCATTCTACCCTAAGTGCCCGACGGTTGTGCAAATGGTCGGACAAAGGCGGCTGCTCACAGGAAGTCGCAATACAAGAAGCAGACGACAATCGTGCGGCCAGCGAGACCCGCTGACCGCGCGGTTGTTGAATTGAGCAGATCCTCGTTTGAAAGGAAGATCAAGCCGGAAGCTGCTTTACAAAGTCCCGAGTCAGTGTAGCCTGAAAGTCGCGCCTACACCGACTCTCAAATTGTGGCGCCAGTCCACGACTCCGGTGAACGGGTTTCTGTCGCGAAACGGAATATAGTCAAGCTGAAAGACCCGGATCGCAAAGTCTCGACTTACTTTAACGTCCATCCCGCCTCCGGCCCCCAACGCGAAGTCGGTGTCCGGTGAAAAGGTCTCGACCCTTCGCCTTATGCCGCCAACCAGCGCGTGGGCGAAGCCTTCCACCCTGTCGCCGCGCACCGTGAAGCGCGGGCCAAACAGGAAATTGAAAATGCTGAAATCGAGGCCGGTTCCGGTCAGGTTCTTCTTGTGATAGCTGAAGTCCGCGACCACGCCAAGATTATCGGTGAAGTTGGCGGCGCCGCTGAAGCCGAATCCGTGAAACCCGATGCGCTCGCGGCGACTGAAGGGATTATTGGTGTTGACATCGGCGGTGAAGTACGAGTAGCCGCCGTAGACTTCGCCTTTTGGATAATCACGCTGCGCATAAGCAGGAATAGCCGCCAGTAACAACGCAGCAGCGGTGAACATCAGTTTTCTCATGGCAATCTGAGCCTCCTCTTTCTACAGTTTCGCCCTTTGCTTGGGCAGTCGTCTGGACAAAAAAGGCAAACGGAGTTCCAGTCCATTGTATGCTTCGAATTGCCTAGGGGTTGGCCGCAAGAATGCAATTGTTTGGGGAAAAGCCAGCGAGAAACACCGGTGCAATCGAGCTGAATAACAAAACAGAGAGGTGTGCAGGTACACAAATGCGACTCACTACCGCTGCAGATATGCTCTTATTGGTAAGCGAAGAATCTGTCAAACTGCGAGGAGACACGGAGCGCGCTACTTGCGACGAAGGTTCATTCGAGTTTGAGCGATCGACATGGCCGCCGCGTACGCGTAGCCGCATAGGTAAATCATCAGAAACGGCAGTGTGCCGAAGATCTCGCTCCCAATTGCATACCAAATTGTGAACACAAAATAAATCGCAAACAGCAGCTCTAGCGCCGGAAACGAAAGGCCGCGCGGCAC
>DATFWM010000584.1:0-3203 GCA_035259295.1 Blastocatellia bacterium
TCCACTAAGACAAGTGACCCGCTGGCCTCCTGTCCATACGCGCCCACATTTTGAATCGGAGTCGCGCCTACTCGTCCCGGTATCCCGGACAGGCATTCGAAGCCGGCCCAGTTCTCGGCGACGCACCGTGCGACAAGCGGCTCCCACTCTTCACCAGCCCCCGTGCTGACAATCGCGCTGTCTCCTTCGATGCGAGTCTCGATACCTCGGATGCTGACGCGAACCACAAGCCCAGGGAATCCGCTGTCAGTGATAACAAGGTTGCTGCCACCGCCGAGCACGAACAGCGGTAGCCTTTGCCCGTCAGCCCACTCTACGCCTTCAACGAGCGTCTCTACCGTTTCAGCATCAGCAAAGAATCGGGCCGGCCCGCCGATCCCGAGCGTGGTCATCGGCGCGAGCGGAACATTCTCTTTCAGTGATTGATCGAACTGCGATTTGCCCATAACGTGAGCAGCTTTAAACGTACATTGCCGCCGACTGATGAGTCCAGTATCATCAGACGACAGACCTTGCAGGAGGATAGAAAATGAAAGCAATGCTCGCGATTCTCGTTTGCACGTTCGTATTTTCAACACTCGCGTCGGCGTTTTCCAATGCGTCGTCGGGAGATGGGAAAATTACGCCCGAAGAAAGAGCGAAGGCGATAAAGATGCTCCACGACTCGGAGAACGAGTTTCTCGGTTATGTTGAAAAGCTGAGCGACGCCCAATGGAACTTTCGTCCGGCGCCGTTCAAATGGACTGTAGGCGAAACCGCCGAGCACATCGCGCTCGCCGAAGGTCTGCTGTTTAGCGCTGTGGAACGAGCGTTGGCCTCGCCGGTGAATCCGGATTGGGAAACAAAGACTGCCAAAAAGGAAGCCGTGCTCGACAACATCCTCGCAGCGCGGCAAGGCAAAGCGAACGCGCCCGAGCCGATCCAGCCGCTCAAGCGAAAAATGTCGCGCTCTGAAATCATGACGCTGTTCAAAGAGAGCCGCGCGAAATCGTACAAGTTCATCGAGACGACCGACGCGCCTTTGAAGGCTCACACGCTCGATCATCCGTTTCCGATTTTCGGCACCTTGAACGCCTATCAGTGGTTTCTCTATATCCCGGCGCACAATTTCAGGCACAACAAACAGATCGCCGAAATCACGAGCAACCCTGCGTTCCCGAAGTAATTCGCCGTCAGCATGGCTGAACAATTCAAAGTCAGTATTAACGACTATCAAAGCGTCACAGCCATGCTCTATCCGGCGAATAAGAAGAGCCGCGTGGGAATGACGTTGATACTCGGGCACGGAGCCGGCGCCGGGCAAACGAGCAGTTTCATGGTGACATTCGCGACGGAGTTGGCGGCTCGCGGAATCGATGTGGTCACCTTCAATTTCTTTTACGCCGAGCATCGCCGCGGCGCGCCTGACAAGAATGACGTGCTCGAAGCGTGCTACCGCGCAGTTATCGAAGCGGTCCGGAAGCACGCGAAGCTTCGACGAAACAAGCTCGCGATTGGCGGCAAGTCGATGGGCGGGCGAATAGCTTCGCAGGTCGCAGCTTCGGGAGCTGGTGATCTAGCCGGGCTGGTGTTTCTCGGTTATCCTTTGCATCCGCCCGGCAAGCCCGAGCAGCTTCGCTCAAAGCACCTACCAAACATCAAGACGCCGATGCTGTTCATTCAAGGGTCGCGCGATGCGTTCGGCACGCCTGAAGAATTGCGGCCCATCATCAAGAAGCTCCCCGCAACGCTATTCGTAATCGAAGGCGGCGATCACTCGTTCAAAGTTCCGAAGAGTTCGGAAACAACTCAAGATGCTGTGCATCAGTCGGTGCAAGACGAAATCGCCCGCTGGTTGCGAGAGACGATAGTCGTGTAAAACAAAATCTGGCGCGGCCCGACTCCCGCCTGCTAGCATTTCCACGTATGGCAAAGAAAGGCAGCATCCTCGTTGTGGACGACGAGGAGGTAATGCGCGACGTGCTTGATAGCTTGCTTTCGGATGAAGGCTATCAGGTTGAGCTTGCAAAAAGCGGCGAACAGGGACTGGACAAGTTTCAGCAACGCTCTTACGACCTCATCCTGCTCGACGTATCCATGCCCGGAATGGGCGGCCTGAAGACCCTGGAAGAGATTCTCAAGCTTGACGCGGAAGCCGTCGTGGTGATGATTACCGCTTACGCCACGTTCGATACCGCGATCGCCGCAATGCAGCGCGGCGCCTTCACCTGCATCAGCAAGCCCTTCGACAACACGGAGATTCTCAAACTCGTCACTGCCGGCATACGCCGTCGCCGCAAAGACGAAGAACGGCGCACGCTCAGACAAACGCTTAAGCGCAGCACCGAGCCCAGAGAGATCGTGGCAAAAAGCGAGAAGATGCTCGAGATTCTCGCCTTCCTCGAGCAGGTTGCGCCCGCGCGCAGCACGGTCCTGATAACCGGCGAAAGCGGCACCGGCAAGGAGTTGATCGCGCGCGCGATTCACAACCGCAGCGCGCGCGCCGACAAGCCGTTCATCACCGTGAACTCGGCAAACCTGCCAACCGAGCTGTTGGAGTCGGAATTATTTGGGCACGTGAGAGGCGCATTCACTGGCGCTATCGCGGCGCGCAAAGGGTATTTCGAAGTCGCAGACGGCGGGTCGATCTTTCTTGACGAAATCGGCAACATCTCGATGGAGACGCAAGCCAAGCTGCTGCGCGTCATTCAGGAACGCGACTTCACGCCGCTTGGCGACACCACGCGCAAGCAAGTGGACGTGCGCATAATTACCGCGACCAACGTCGATCTCAAGCAAGCGGTCGATGAAGGCACGTTTCGCGAAGACCTGTTCTATCGCCTCAACGTGATCTCTATAGCGCTTCCTCCGCTTCGCGATCGCAACGAAGATATTCTTCCGCTCGCTCAGCACTTTATTCAAAAATATGCTGCGGACAACAATCGCGAGATATCAGATAAGATGAGCGCGGAGGTGCTGTCGGCGCTGGAGGCGTACCATTGGCCGGGCAACGTCCGCGAGCTTGAAAACGTGATGGAACGCGCAGTTATTATCGCTCGAGGTAAAACGATCGAGCGTGAAGACCTTCGGGAAGAGGTGCTCAATCCTCAACGCGCAGCGGCCCAGGTTGGCGGCCAGCAGGTTGCGACTTTAATCGATCTATCGCACGGGATATCCTTCTACGATGAAGTGAACCGGTTCCAGATCGAGTTGATTCGCCGGGC